>RFZT01000310.1 GCA_009920585.1 bacterium | reverse complement strand
TTTTAGAGTTAGTGAATTGTGCCCGGCATCAAGTTCCACGGAAGCAGATGATCAATATTGCCGTCGTTGGAAACTTTGGGAAGTTCTGTAAATATTAGTCTCAGATACTGATAGGGATCAATTTTATTAGCCTTCGCGGTTTCGACGAGCGAGTATAACGCCGCGCTTGCGTGCGCGCCGGCTGGCGTATCTGCAAACATCCAATTTTTACGTCCCGTAGTAAATGGTCGAATGGCCCGCTCGACGTAGTTGTTGTCAATATCAGCGTGGCCGCAGTCTAGATAAGTTGTCAGGTGGCTCCACGCATTTCGCATGTAGGTTAGTGCTTTGCCAGTGGATGATTTGGGCGGGATTTGTGGAGAATATTCTTCTTCCAGGCTTTTTAGATTCGCCAGAATCGGGAGGCTGCGCTCGCGCCGGGCGGCCACGACATCATCGGGCGATAATTCTTTGATGTTCCGCTCGACGTCATAAAGTTCTTTTATTTTAGTTATGACTTCATTCGCTACAGTGCCAGATCCACCGCGTGGATTAGTCTTTAATGCATCGACAAACTGCCGACGCACGTGCGCCCAGCATCCTAAGCGAATGATGTGCTCGCTGCGGTCAAGCAAGTTATAACCAGAAAACTCATCTGATTGGACGTGTCCAGAATAACCACGCAGCAAGTCCTCGACCACAATCTGTGATCTGGAAATATGATAACTATAAATAACAGCTCGCGGGCCACCGCGTGGCGAGCCTCTGGCCATAACCCACATATAGGACTTGTCCCACGGGTTACGTCCCTTTTCTTTGAGAACTTGGATTGGTGTTTCGTCCATATGGATCACTTGTCCTGCACGAATCTCAAGGCGGATTCTTTCAACAAGTGGCTTCACTAGTGAGCCGCAGGCAATCATCCAACGAGCCATCGTAGCCCGTGGAATATCAATCCCAAGACGCTCAAATATTTTTTCTTGGCGGTATAGAGGTAACGCGTCCTCAAATTTACAAACGGCCACATGAGCAAGAGTGCCGGGTGTCGCAAGAGATTTTTTGATTGGCTGTGCAGGCATAGCCGCTACCTTGACGCAACTTTGACATGATGGGCACGCGTATTTATGGCGGTTATGAACAATGACCTTCATCTTTGCTGGGACAATATCCAACTGCTCGCAAGAGTCAAACCCCATGGGCTTGAGCGCGCACCCGCACTCGGGGTCAGAGCAAAATTTCTCGGCGTCACTAAGATCGTAGTTTCTTACTTCGCGTTCAATATCAGCAGGTAGCGGATTGCGTTTGCCGCGCCTGCGGACATGTCCAGGAACGTGAACATCGTCATCGCCAACATCATCAGGAATAGGCTGCGCTGCCGCGATCTGTTCGGCTTCGTTGAATAAATTGTTTGTTTGTGGAGCGACATCAGCTGACCGGCCGTATTCACGGCAAAGATATTTTTTAAGAGTCTCGTCGAGCTGATGGACTCGGAATTCCAAATTATCAATGGTCTTGATCTGGCTTAGAATCAAGGCCTTCAGCGATTCTGCATCATTCGGAAGTTTTGCAACGTCAATTTTCATTCCTGAATTTTACGAAATTAAAGAGAAAAATAAAATCACGAAAGTCGCGAATATTTTTTTTCTTCATGGGGCTTTGTCGAAAAAACATCAAAGCCATCGAGCAGCATCTCAAGATGTCTGCTGGATATTTCTGACGCACCTCGTGACTGAGGCCATTTAAGCCATCGGAATGTCGCACTTTCCAGGCGCTTACACCAAAGAGCGAATCCGGTACGGTCATAATAAAGCATCTTCAATGTGTCACGGCGGCGGTTAATGAAAACAAATAAGCTGCCATCAAGCGGTGATTTTCCAAGCTCATATTCCACCAGCAGCGCCAGGGTATTAATCTGCTTACGCCCATCAACCGGGTTGCGACAAACATAAACATGATTGAATTGGGACAGTTTTTTCACCTGCGAAGCCCTTCAATCACAGCGCCAAGCCATGCGGGATCAACGCTGGCAGGGAACGCCATTAAAACACAAGTATCGGCAGCAATCTTATCTGTGGCGGCTGAGTGCGCCCCGAGCCTCACCGGAATCAACATGGATTGTTGATTCGGCTTGCTGCGATCATTCGCAATGCCAAATTTTCTGGAAGGTGGTGACTTTAAAACCTGATACTTTGCATAACAAAAATGCTCCAGTTTCAAATTATGTTGCTGACAATAGTCTTTGCGCGATTGTCCTGACGCCTGGTGCGCCAATATATGCTTTTGCCAATAATCGCGACGGGACGCGAATGAATTTTTCTGAACCACGATATCCTCCCCTAAAATGGATTAGACCAGGATATTCGCTCATGATTCATTGCGTTGCCAGATGGGATGATGGATCGTTTACCATTAATCTAAGGGGGAAACTTTGACAACGAAAGCCATTAGAGCCGTCGGCTACTACCGTGTTTCTCTCCTTCAAAAACACCGAAAGAGTGCCATTGAGTCCTGTGCCATACGTCCGTTTAAGATGCTGTTCTATCCTATCTTCTGCCATCAACACTGATCTTCTCTCGCGTCCATTGTCTCTCACTGACATCGATGTCACATCTAATGCCCTTTTTGCTTGCAGTTTACGTGCGTCGTGATCCATATTTTGCAGTATGCTCCCGTGAATCATCTCCGGATATTTTCCGGATCCCATCGCGGAGTATCACGTGGCGATTTACGAGCGTCATCAGCCAGAGAAAACGATTTTGTATCAGACGGTGGCAAGAGCCTGGCCAAAGATTTCGCTTGAGTATGCTGTGGAGGGCGAGACGATTCCCCGGCATGTGGAGGCTGAGTTTGACCGGTATCAGCGGTGTGGCAT
>RFZT01000309.1 GCA_009920585.1 bacterium | reverse complement strand
TCGTGCACCCTGGCGTTCAGGAGACTTTCGGTCTTGTTGCCTTGGAGAGCCAAGCGAGCGGAACTCCCGTTGTTGGCATTAAGGGAAGCTATATGGATCGCATTATTTTCACCGATCAGAAGCAATGGGCGACGACCAATTCTCCCGAGGCGCTTGCTGATGCGATTGACGGCAAATTCACTCAAGATCTTCGTGCAGTCGGCCTCCGCGTTAGCCAAGAGGCTCGACAACGCTATTCCTGGAATACCGTGTTCACGCGAATGATGTCGTTTTACTTGGACGTTGTAACGCGCTACGAACCCTAGGTGGCCCTCCTTGATCTTTTTTCCGTCGATGGCTAGATTGCACCAGTGATCACACTCACTTTCATCGGAACGTCAGCTAAGAGGAGCGCGCCATGCTTTTGAGTTCGGATCAGTTCGAGCGGCTTGTGGATGATCTCGACTACATTCTTCCACGCACTCGGTGTGATACCGTTCAACTCACCAAGTCCCACATCCTTGGTCGAGTGAGGTCAGATGGAGACATCCTTCTCGATCTCGTCGAAGGTATGCCCTCCAGCGAGGCCCGCTTTTTAAGCGTCCCGCTGGACACCCTTCGTTCACTCATCGCCTCCCGCCATCGTGGGGCTCAGGGGGCGGCCAGCGACGAATCTCCCTTACTCGTCACAGTTGACGAAGAATAAACGCCGCTTCAACACGCCCCGAGGCGTCAAAAGCGACGCCCTCCGCTTTTAAGAGAGCGCGCTTTTTTGCCGTAGCGAAGGGGTCATTTTCTCCAAAAAATCCTCCGATGCTTCCATCGTTGCGCACGACGCGATGGCAGGGAATGCGTGGTGCGTCGGGATTGCGGCGAAGGGCCTGACCGATCGCCTGAGCGGAACCGCAGCTTATGGCATCGGCAATCGCGCCGTAGGTGGTCGTTTTTCCACGAGGTACATTCGCCAACGCCTCAAAAACTCGTCGCTGGAATGCGGTCGGGGCTTTTGTGGGTTGATTCGTGGGGCTCATAAGTTAGCTTCGCAATCGCTATGTTCTTTCAACCTCAAATCTGCACGCTTCGCCCTATTTTTCACATCGTAATACTGGCCATCGGCCTCGCTATGACCTCGCTCGATTCTGCATCGGCGCAGTCTCCAGTGGCCCCAGTCGGTCCCTACACACTGCCTCCGCTCCCCTATGACTACGAGGCCTTGGAGCCGCATATTGATGCCGAAACAATGCGGATTCACCATGACAAGCACCACCAAGCCTATGTCACAAATGCGAACAAGCTTCTCGCGGATCAACCGGAACTCGCCAAGCTAAGCCCCGAGGAACTCCTCAAAAAACTAGCAGACATTCCGGAACCGCTCCGCACGGGACTTCGCAACAATGTCGGTGGTCACGTTAATCACAGCGCGTTTTGGCTCATGATGTCGCCCAACGGGGGCGGTGAGCCTTCTGGCGAGCTCGCCCAAGCGATCAAATCCACCTTTGGCTCTTTCGAGGAATTCAAAAAACAATTCACCGAGGCGGCCACGAAAAGGTTCGGCAGCGGATGGGCCTGGCTTGTTGTGAAGGAGGGCAAGTTGGTCATCGTTTCGAGTGCGAATCAAGACCCGCCAATGCTGGACGGCGGCTTTGTGATCCTCGGCCTCGACGTCTGGGAACACGCCTACTATCTCAAATACCAGAACCGCCGCCCCGACTACATCACCGCATGGTGGAATGTCGTTAACTGGCCCTACGTGGCCGAGCTATACGCTAAATCCCAAGCCAAGTAAGCTTCTTAGCCCGTGTCCGCGACTATCGCCCACTCTTTCGAGCAGTCCGCTGCATCCGTGATGCCGGATAGTCCGATGCGTCGCGTGCTCGGCAAGTTCTTGCGCGATCGGGTTGCACTAGTGGCGCTGGCCATTATCGTCTTTTTCTTTGCCGTCGCGATTGCGGCAGGTATTTGCTCGTTCTTTGGGCTTCCTATGCCGCTGGATCCGAATGCCACGCGGCTCGAGGACAAGCTCCTGCCGCCGACTGCTGCTCATTGGCTGGGTACGGATAATCTCGGACGCGATGTTCTCTCTCGCATGGTGGCGGGGTCCACGATCTCGCTGACCGTGGGATTTGTCGCCATGGCGGTCTCGCTCGGTATTGGCATTATCGTTGGGGCGGTGAGCGGTTACTGTGGCGGATGGGTCGATAATATTCTCATGCGCGTGGTCGATGCGCTTCTTTGCTTCCCTTCGTTTTTTCTCATCCTCAGTGCCATTGCCATTCTTGGTCCGAATATCTGGATTATTATCGGCGTTATTGGTCTCGTGAGTTGGAGCGGGACGGCCCGCCTTGTTCGCGCGGAATTCCTCACCCTTCGTGAGACGGAATACGTTCGCGCGGCCCGGGCGATGGGGCAGAGTGCGACGGGAATCATCTTCCGCCACATCATGCCCAATGCCTTTGCGCCGATCTTCGTCACGGCGATCGTTAGCATTCCCGACGCCATTTTGGTGGAATCCGGACTCAGCTTTCTCAGCTTCGGTGTTCCTCCGCCACAGGCCACATGGGGAAACATCATCGCCGATGGGAAAACCTACCTCCTCGATGCATGGTGGCTCATCGTTTTCCCCGGACTCGCCATTTTTACTGCCTCCCTCGCGTTTTACATTGTCGGCGACGCCATTCGCCGCGCCTCAGAGACCCGTCCGCAATGAAATCTCCACTCCTCGAAGTTGAAAATCTCACCATCCGCTTCCGAACGGAAAATGGCGTGTTCGATGCCATCAAAAACACATCGTTTTCGATGGCGCACGGCGACTCGCTGGCCATCGTCGGTGAGAGTGGCAGCGGAAAGAGTGCCACTGCGCTATCTCTCTCTCGACTTCTACC
>RFZT01000308.1 GCA_009920585.1 bacterium | reverse complement strand
CATATCGCTGAAGCCATCGCTGTCAATATACGGGACATGATGGTGCTAAAAACTCCCATTGTTTCGATCGTCATCGGGGAGGGTGGATCCGGTGGTGCCCTTGGCATCGGCGTCGCCGACCGCGTGCTCATGCTGGAAAATGCCTATTACTCGGTGATCAGCCCGGAGGGATGCGCGGCCATTCTTTGGAAGCATCGCAAACATGCACCCGAAGCCGCCGCCGCACTCAAACTCTCGGCGCCGGACTTGATGTCGATGGGACTCGTGGACGGCGTGATCGCAGAACCAATGGGCGGCGCCCACTGCGATCCTGAGGCCGCCGCGACCAATTTAAAAAATTCCGTCACCACCGAATTAAAGGCCCTCATGAAGGTCCCGATCGATCAACTCCTCGCCACGCGCTATGCGAAATTCCGCGCTATGGGAGTCTTCGAGGGGTGAGAAACGCGGTTTTTCCAAGATGAAAATCATCGACCGCTACGTGGCCTCGGGCGTCCTGCTCACGGCAATCATTGGTGTGTTGATACTCAGCCTCGTGCTGGTATTGGGGAACATTTTCAAAGAACTCCTCAACGTCCTGATTAACAATCCGGACGTCCCGATTCTCACGGTGCTCTCATTCATGGCTTTGGTATTGCCGTTTTCACTCACTTTCACGATCCCGTGGGGCTTTCTCACCGCGCTCCTTTTATTCTTTGGAAGAATGTCCGCCGACAGTGAACTGATCGCTTTAAAATCCAATGGCGTGAGTATTCCCAGGATCTGCCTGCCGGTCTTCGCTATCGCAATTGCGCTCTCGATGGTGTGCTTTTGGATCAATGTGGATGTGGCTCCGCGGGCTGAGCAGGCGATGACCCGCGCCATCGTCGATATCGCAACAAATAATCCCGTATCCCTTTTCCGCCCGGATGAAGTCGTGGATCAGTTTCCCGACCGCCGAGTTTACGTCGGAGGAAAGGAGGGCAACCATCTCAAACACATTCTCGTTTTTGAAATGAATGATGACCAATACCCCACAAAAATGATCTACGCCCGCGAAGGGATTCTCACGCCCGACATCGAAAACTCCCGGCTTTTGCTTCGACGATCTCAGCAAAATTCAACAGGGTATCGTGATGCGCGAAGGCGTCTTCCCTCTCCAGCTCGATAAGTTTTTCAAGGAAGCTCAGACCAACCGCCGCCTCAGCTCCTACACCCTCCCTGACCTCTTCGACATGCTTTCCAAAACCGAAGGGAAAAAACACCTCGAAACGCTGGTGGAATTCAACAAACGCTTTTCCACAGCCCTTTCGTGCATTGCTTTTGCACTCATCGCGATCCCACTTGGCGTTACGACCCACCGCAAGGAAACATCGGTCGGCTTCGGCATCAGTCTCGTGGTCGCATTCAGCTATTTTTTCTTCATCATCATGGCTGACACGTTCCGAGGAAATGCCAGTGCCTTCCCGCAATTCCTCATTTGGGCACCTAACCTCATCTTCTTCGCACTAGGAGGGTGGCTATTCCACCGCCTCGCGAAACGCTGATATGGCTCAAAAAACCCGACTCCTTCCGAGGTTGGCTTTTATTTTTGGCGCTCTCATCCTGATGGCTTCAGGGGTTTTTCTAGCTTCGATCCAGTCTTGGCGTGCAGAAAAAATGAGCGATCTCGTCGAGGGATCGCAACTCGCCATCCTGCCGACGGGCCCTATCGAATACGTCCGCCGGGGTGAGGGGCCGACGGTACTGGTTTTTCACGATGCCGGTGGCGGCTACGATGAAGGCGCGCACGTTGGTGGTTTTCTTGAGTTGGAGGGCTTCGAAGTGATCTCACCCTCCCGCCCCGGCTACTTGCGCACGCCCCTCTCTATGGGCGACACCCCAACGAAACAAGCGGAAGCCACCGCGGCCCTTCTCGATAGCCTCTCTATCCCTCATGTTGCCGTTCTCGGCGAGGGATTCGGTGGATCCGTGGCTTGCGAATTTGCGCGTCTTTTTCCGGACCGCACCACCGCCCTCGTCCTTGTATCGGCACTCACGGCTCCACTGAACGCCTCGCCCGTTGTTTCCTCCAGCGACTACGCCGCTATGCGGTTTTCTCGCCGCCCCCTCGCTTCCTCGCTGGGCGTGGCCTACGATTTCACGACCACCGGCACGCCAGAAGAGAAGAGGGCTTGGGTGGAATTCATTTTGGGTGACACTTCGCAGACCGAGTATTTTCAAAGTTTGACCGATTGCCTCACGCCCCCAAGCCCTCGTTCAACAGGCCTGCAAAATGATCTTCTCCAAATCGCCTTCCTATCCCCAAGCCTTCTCAAAGCGATCCATACGCCCACCCTCATCGTGCATGGCCAAAAGGACAAAATCGTTCCTTTTGCTCAAGCCGAAACGGCAGCCTCGCTTCTGCCCCAAGCCCTCTTTCTTCCCCTGCCGGAAGCAGGCCACATTGTCCTCCTCGGAAGTGCCGCCCGAGGCGCCCAAGCCCGGATCACCGAATTTTTGAAAAAACACCACGCCGCCACCTCCGCTGCTCCGAGATAGCCCATGCCCAACAAGTCGCAACTCACCCAACTTCCCGGCGGACTGCGAGTCGCCACCTGCGAAATGCCGTATGCACAAACCGCCGCTATGGGTATCTGGGCTTCTGTGGGCGGACGCCATGAACCCGCAAAGCTCACGGGAATCTCGCACTTCATCGAGCACATGCTTTTCAAAGGAACCCCTAAGCGCTCCGCTCGCCGCATTATGCAGGATATCGAGGGCGTTGGCGGCGACATGAATGCTTTTACCGCCGAGGAACGCACCTGCTACTACGCCACGACTGCATCCGAGTATTTTCCACGCGTCTGCGATGTTCTCTGCGACATTTACATGAACCCGCTCTTCACGAAACGGGAGATC
>RFZT01000307.1 GCA_009920585.1 bacterium | reverse complement strand
TCGTTCAGGAACAAGGCGCCGACATTTTTCGGATGAAGGGTGTCTTTGCCGTTAAAAACCAGACCGACCGCGTTATCTTCCAAGGCGTTCATATGCTCATCGATGCTGCGAATGGGGGGCCATGGGGCGACCGCCCTCGCAAAAATAGCCTCGTCTTCATCGGTCGCCACCTCGATCGCGAGGCCCTCAACGCCGGCTTCCGCTCCTGCCTCGCGTGAAGAATATCGGAACCATCCGCGCGGCGGACCACGTCCTCCACCTCGCATGGACTCCCACTGGCGATAGCCTCGCCATCACGCCTTCGACTGGCGACATTCTCGTCGCGGATGCCACCGCTGGAATCATTCAAAAATTCCCTGCTCACGGAATGGGGAATGGGGCCTCGGCTTGGTTTCATGGCGACCTAGCGACATGTGGATTCGACGGCAAGATTCGCTGGGCCGGCCAGGAATGGAAACCCGGACGTGGTATGATCGAGCGGGTCAAAACGAGCCCAGACGGAACCCATCTCGCCGCTGGTCAAGGCCGCGCGCTTCATATTTTGGACAAATCCGGGCCAACCGATTTCAGCCTCCCTCAACTTCCCGATGCGGTCGCGGATTTTATCTGGAATCCTGCCAAATCGAACGAAATCGCCACGGTCGGAGCCGGCGGCGCACGCATGTGGAGGCTCGGAGAGAAAGAGCCCTTCGCCCGCTTCGACTGGGGCGGCGCGAGCATCTTGGTCGATTGGTCACATACCGGACGATGGCTTGCCACGGCGGATCAAACCGCCAGCGTCCACGTTTACGATTTCCCGCGCGATTACCCGCTGCACATCCAGGGATTTGAAAGCAAAGTCCAAGCGCTCGCTTTTTCTCCGGATGGCAATCGCTTGGCCACGGGCGGCAGTCCGGTCGTTACGGTCTGGCCGTGTACGGGAAAAAAAGGCCCCGAGGGAGCCAAGCCAATCCAAGTGGAGGGCCACGATCTCGATGTGTGCGCGGTTGCCTTCTCGCCGCTCACGGGCCAACTCGCGACTGGGGATGAATCTGGGACACTGCTTGTCATCACGTTCGAGACCGGCCAATTCCGCCGCAAGCGCTCTCGCTTGGCATCCGGTATCAGCGCTCTCGCTTGGCACCCAACCCTGTCCCTTCTAGCCATCGGCCATGTCGATGGAGAGGTGATGCTCCTTTCCCTGGAATAAGGAACCCATTTGGAAGCCTGCTAATTGAACATCCGTCTCCGCTTTATGAACTCTGCGAAGTGGGCTATTTTGCTTCTCGCGTTCACGGGAATCGCTTTCGGAGCATCAACCCCGGACGAGGTGAATGCCGCTTTTGGCGTGGATTTTTTTTCCGATGACAACCTCTGGGATGATGATGCCACGATCCTCGCCCAAAAACTCGCATGGCCGCTCGAATCTCAAACCTCGACGGATTTAAGTTATCGCAAGTATCCAGGACCCAGCGAGCGCGTGCTAGGCTGTCGCTCGTATTCCAATGCCCTCTACGGCGAGGATGGTCATGTGTCCGCCATTTCGATCCTCTTTGCGAATAAGGGAGACGCAGTGGATTCATTGAAGGAGGGCGCGAGCGCTAGTGATGTGCGCGAAGTGAAAGGCCAGATTCGGGATTACAAAAAAGGCATTATCGAGGACAAAAAAAATCTCACATTGGTTCTCACGAAGCTCTTTGGCAATCCCGTGCCCGATCGTTTCGGTGAAGGAAGGCAGACGACGGAATTAGTGAAGCGCTGGGATTGGAACGGGCATTCGTTTCTCCTCGCTGCGCCTCGCGATGAATATGTGGCTCTTCGCATCTTACCTGTGGAATCCGCTAAGGCTGGTGGGCGTTCCCGGATATCGGATGCGGTAATGAAGGCGCGTGTGGAATCTCGTGTTGAGACACGTCCGAATGGCGATGTGATCCTCAAGGAAATGCCCATGGTCAATCAAGGCCCCAAGGGTTATTGCGTTCCTGCGACTTGGGAGAGGGTGATGCGCTATATGGGGGTTCCTGCCGATATGTATATACTCGCGATGGCCGGCCAGAGCGGCGCTGGCGGCGGCACCTCGCTGGAAGCCATCCGCGCCGGTGCTAATCAGTCGATCGCCGCCGCAGGTCGCCGCATTGTGCAAGAGCAGATCCGCTGGGACCCGAACGCGATCGCCAGATACATCGACAAGGGCCTACCCATCATTTGGGCAATGTTTTCCACAGACGAGTTCAACGATGCCGCCAATTCGCGGCAAGCGGCGAGGAGCGGAACACCCGATCCCGCTACATGGAAAAAGGAACTTGCCGAAGTACGCAAGTCTGCGAGGAAATTCCATGTAGATAAGTCTAAGGCGCACGTCTGCCTGATCATCGGTTACAATAAGCAGACCGGCGAGGTTGCGTTGTCCGATTCGTGGGGCCCTGCCTTTGCCGAGCGCTGGGTCACCTGCGAGGAAGCCAAAGCTGTCAGCCAGGACCTATTCTACGTTATCCAGTTTTAAAAAAATCTCATGCAATCCCAATCCAAGTTTGAAATCTCCGAAGCCAGCGAACTCTACAATATCGAGCGCTGGGGCGGCGGATACTTTGGCATCAATCCCTCCGGCAACGTCACCGTTTACCCGAAGCGCAATGGTGAGCAGATCGACCTCATGGAGGTGGTTGCTGAAGCCAGGCAGCGCAAACTCGCTTTTCCGCTCGTCGTGCGCTTTCACGACCTCCTGCGCGATCGCGTAGAGACGATTAACAAGGCCTTCGCGAATGCGATCCGTGAGATGGGCTACGGTGCAGAATACCGCGGTGTCTTCCCGATCAAGGTCAACCAACTCCGCGAGGTTGTGGAGGAGATTTTGGATGCGGGCAAGCCGTGGCATTTCGGCATCGAGGGCGGCAGCAAGCC
>RFZT01000306.1 GCA_009920585.1 bacterium | reverse complement strand
TATCCCTCAACTTCGAATTCTGCAAGCAGTGGAAAACGAGGATGCGCTTGGAATCCTGTCTTCAGTCACTTCCGTCTACATCAATAATACAGGGGACAATTCCTCGACCTCTTTGCGTTTTGGTAAAGCTAGAGATGAGGGGCCCGAGCCTATTGATGATATTCTTGAGGAGTTCCCATCTCTACGCTCGCTGCCCGATCTCCCCAATGTCACCAAAATCAGTATAAATGGATTTCAGTTTCACAAATTGAGCCGTTTCAGCCTAGATGGTGCGGAGAAGTTTTCGAAGCTCACGGAACTCTATTTTCATAATGTGAAAAAGATCGATGATCTTGAGGTGTTGGCAAACTTAACCGCTTTGCAAAAGCTCCGACTCGGTGGCCTTCCTTTGAAAGATCTGAAGGCATTGGGCACTCATCCTTCTGTGAAGGACCTCACTTTGCGTTGCAATCTCGAATCTCTGGAAGGGCTTGAGAATTTCCCGTCGCTTGAAGTTCTCCAAATCCAGTCGACGAAGGATGTGTCGCGGCTCTTTGATTACGCCAAGGGGAGGGGATGCCGCATCGCTTTCAATGGATCAACAGGGGATAACGATTCATTCTGGTGGGTCCGATTTGAGTTCCACCCCAAAAACTGATCAGTTTTTTTTCCAACTAACATTATGCAACACTCAATAGATGGCTGCCTCGGCACCGCACTCACCGGTGATAAAATGGCCGCATTTTTAGAAGCCGTTTTCACTACCAATCTCCAGCAGGAGGAAGCGACGGGAGTTCGCCCAACGCCCGTGTGTATCTGGGGCACGCACGGTCTCGGAAAAACGGATATAGCGGTGAATTTCGCCCGCCAACGTGGCTGGAAGATCGCGTATTGCGCTCCCGCCCAGTTTGAGGAAATGGGGGACTTGCATGGGCTCCCCTTCAAAATCGATCCGGATCCCAATGTTCATGGGGACGAGCGAACCGTCTACATGCCCCCAGACTGGGTGCCGACCGAGGATGGGCCTGGGCTTTTGATTCTTGATGACATCAACCGTGCCGACGACCGCATCCTGCGCGGAGTAATGCAGCTTCTGCAAAACTTTGAAATGTTCTCGTGGTCGATTCCTAGGAAGTGGCAGATTCTCGCCACAGCGAATCCGGATAACGGTGCCTACTCAGTGACTCCGATGGACGACGCGATGCTGACGCGAATGCTGCATGTCACGCTGGCCTTCGACGCGAAGGCTTGGGCTGCCTGGGCCCTTGAAAACGGCATTGATCAACGCGGCATCGATTTTGTTTTGACCTATCCTGAGTCTGTGACCGGTAAGCGCACCACGCCCCGATCGCTGGTGCAGTTCTTTCGACAGATTTCCACAATACCAGATTTGCATGCATCGCTGGACATCGTGCATGTGCTGGCTGCAAGCGGGCTAGATGTCGAGACGGCAGCGGCCTTCACCGGTTACATCCAGGAATCCATGGCAAAAATTCCAACCTCGGCTGAGATCCTCGAAGCCGATGCTCCCAACGATTTTCTGGAGCGCATCGGCAAGCTCTCCAAGTCGGAAACGGAAAAGCGGGTCGACCTCGTCGCGACGATTTGCACTCGCCTACTCATCCAGCTTGGACACGGAAAAAAAGAACTGCCGGATAATGCAGCCAAGAACTTAATAGCACTTCTGGCCAGTGATGTGCTGCCAGGCGATCTGAGGTTCTCCATGCACCGCGATCTTGCTAGTCTATCGAAGGGCAGCGGCTCTGGGGCAAAGGTGGCAGCGACAGTCTGCAAAGATTCCGCCGTAGCCAAAATCGTTCTGAACTCGATGTAGCGTGAAAAAAGGGTCTTCGAAAAAAAAGAAGCCTTCGGCTGCCGAATCCGCTGCTGGTGCAGTTCCTGAGAAGGCGGACATTGCGAGTGCTGCTGCCAAGCTGGAGCAGGCGTCTATCGCATTGCTTCGCCAAGAGCCTTTTTACGCCCATCTCCTCACGGCGCTTCGACGTGTCTACAGTACAGAGGTTCCTACGGCGGCGGTCTCTGCTACAGGTGCCTGCGCGACTCTCTGGGTGAACCCAGTTTTTTTTCTGAATGAGATTGCAGAGCGCGAGCGCATCGGCGTTTTGAAGCATGAGTTGCTTCACCTCATGTTCAAGCATCCTTGGCGCGATGCATCAAATATGCCAGATGCGAAACTTCGCAATATCGCCGCAGATCTGGTCGTGAATCAATTTGTCGCGCCATTCCCCTTGCCGAAGGGGGCGATTGTTTTGAGCGCCTTTCCAGGACTAGAGCCGGACCAATCGATGGACTGGTATTACAAAAAGCTCCGTGAACTGGATTCCTCATCGGACGCTCAAGCTAAAGCCTCATTGGATAAGGCTGCGGCGACTTTCCAAGCTCAAGGTTGTGCTGCCAAGTGGCATGAAAAGGGGGAGGAAAAATGCGACAGCGGTGAGGAAGAAGGGCGCGTCATCTTGCATCCAGCGGGGGATCTGAGCGAGGCCGTGGTGCGTGGTCTCGTCGTGCGGGCTAAGGCAAGAACCACCCTCAAGGAATGGGGTAGCCTCCCGCTTGGGGTTCAGCAAATGGTTGATGAACTCTGCGCTCCACCCAAGCAATCATGGAAACGATTGTTGAGGCTTTTTGCCGGACGTGGATCTCGGACGGTGATTCGCTCGACGCGACTGCGCGAGAGCACCCGCTTCCCCGGGCAGCCTGGAACGAAGATCAAACGCCTCCACCGCTTGGTTGTTGCTGTCGATACCTCCGGCTCCATAGGGGAGGATTTGCTTAGCGAGTTTCTAAATGAAATCAATGGCATAGCTCGCGCTGGCGCGGACATCACGCTCATCGAGTGCGATTGCGAGATTCATAATGTCGTTCCTTACCACCGCCGCA
>RFZT01000305.1 GCA_009920585.1 bacterium | reverse complement strand
AACGGCTGGATCGGCGAGATCACCGAGATTCATGTCGATTTTAAGGGCGATTTTGCACCCGTCAGCTTGCTTCCCGAGGAACCCGTTTCTGCGGATATCGACTACGACCGCTGGCTTGGCCCCGCCCCATGGAGGCCCTACAACAATATGCGTGTGCTTGGCAACTACAGCGGCGGGTGGCGCATCTTCTGGGACTACGGATCGCGCAAAAACGGCGACTGGGGCGCGCATCACTTCGATATCGTCCAATGGGCTCTCGACATGGATGGCAACGGGCCCGTGCTCTTCGTTCCAAAGGGATTTGAAGGTTCTCCCTATCAATACCACCAGTATGCAAACGGCCTAAAAGTTACTGCCTCGAAAGGTGGCGGTCCGGCCAATGGGGCCATGATCCGCTTTGTCGGAAAAAACGGTGAAGTGAAAGTCTCGCGAGGCGAAATCGAAACCACGCCCGCCGGTCTGGCTTCGCGCGTCCCCTCTTCCAGCGAATACATCGCCTACCGCTCGAACAATCATCGCCAAAACTGGCTCGACTCGATCATCTCCAGACGGCCCCCGATTTGTCCGGCCACCGTCGGCGCAAGCACCTTTGACATCTGCGGCCTCGCGGGAATCGCCGAGCGCCTCAACCGCCCAATTCACTGGAACCCCGAAAAACGGGAAATCACCGGAGACCCTGAAGCCGCTCGCTTCGCCAACTACACCCGCCGCGCGGGATATCCACTCCCTGTTTGAAAACTCTATCAACCACAATTATGAAACACCTTTTCACCACCCTCTTCCTCGCCACCGCCTTGGCCGCACAAGCAGCCATTCCGGCGGATGTTCTCGAAAACCTTGCCTCGTCGGATTTGACGAAGCGCTTCGATGCGGAAACAAAACTCCGCCAACTCGCCTACGCAGCCGGAAAACCCGGAGCGGACTCGACCACCGCAGCCGCTTTGGAAAAAGACCTTCTGGCACTCGCCTCGGACACCGCAGCCCCTGAGCCTTCGCGCCTGAGCGCATTGGGGCAAATGCCCTTCCTCGCCTCCGCCTCCGCGGTTCCCGGTATCGCTGCCCTGCTCTCCGATCCCACGCCCCTCATTCGCGAAGGTGCCCGCTGCGCTCTGCAGAACAACCCAGACCCTGCCGCATCTGCGCCGCTCCTGAAGGCTCTTGAAAAAGCCGACCAACCAGCGTGGACGCTTGGTCTCATGGACTCGCTCGCCACCCGCGCTGATGCTGACGCTATCCCCGCATTCGCCGCCAGGTTGACCTCGCCAAATCCCGCCATCGCTTCGCTCGCCGCCGAATCCCTCGGCTCGCTCGGCGGCGCGGAATCGTTCAAGGCGTTGAACAGCTTCCTGCCAAACTGCCCGCCCGCGATCCTTCCTGCGGCCCAAGGCGCGCTCGTCCGCTGTGCAACAAAACAAGCGGATGGCGACAAAGCGATTTCTGCCCTTTGGCCAAAAGCCGTCAACGCCTCGATCCGTTGCGAGATTTTCAAATCCCTTGCCAGCCTTGGTGACGGCTCCCAAGCCGCGCCCCTTGTCACCGAACTCCTTGCCAAACAAGACACTCCGGGTACCACCGAAATCCTCCGTATCGTCGTTCTTTCAGGCAACGCCAAGCTGAAGAATCTAGTCCTCGCCGCACTGCCAACCCTCAATGAGGATGCCCGCCTCGCCGTGCATGCCGCGCTGGCACAAAAATCGGACACCTCGGGTGAAGATGATCTTCTGGCCCTCGCCGCAGCCCTGGATGGAAGCAAAAAAACCATCGCCATCGAACTTCTTGGCTCCTGCGGCACCGAAAAAAGCGTGGACTTTCTCGTCGCTGAGGCGGCCAAAAAATCCGCTCAAACCCTTCCTGCCGCTTCACTCGCCATCAATCGCCTGAAGATTCTTGGCCTAGACCAAAGACTCGTGGAACAGGCCAAAGCCACGCCAAGCCCCAAGGACATCACGCTACTCGCCTTGCGCAACCCGGATGGTACGGAAGCTCTCCTTCTCCATCTCGCTTCGCCGAAGTCCGGTGCCGAGCAGCGCGAAGCCGCGCTTTTCTGTCTCGAAACCATGGGCCAATTCGAAACGAGTGCCCAACTCCTCCGATGGATCGCCGAAACTCCGCAAGGCTCCGACCCCAAGCCCTACATCGCCACATTCCGTAAAAACGCTCCAAGATTGAGCGCCGAAGCCGCCCTCTGGCAATCCGCCTTCCTCCCGGCGTTCCATTCCGCATCACCGGAAAACCGCGAAGCGCTTCTCTTCACCATTCCTGCACTCCGTTGCCCCGACTCCGTCAAGACGCTGGTGGATTGGGTTCGCAGCGATGCCACACTTCGACCAACCGCCGTCAATCAATTGGTGACTTGGTCTGATTTTTCCGTCGGCGACTTGATTCTCGACGCCGCCTCGGTTCCCGACTTGGACGATCCCAGTCGGGAAAAACTCCTCAAGGCCGCAACCAAACTTCTCGACCCGAATGTCAAAGCTCCAGCCCCAGTGAAAAAAGCCTTCGCCAACAAAGTCCTCGCCGCCGCACCGGAAGGCCCACTCCGCGAGGCCGTCCAACAGGCGATCATGGCAGCCAACCTTCCAAAGTAAACAACCTCACCTACCCACACCATGCCAAGACCTCTGACATTATTCACCGGCCAATGGGCCGACCTGCCACTCACAGATCTCGCCCCGCTTGTCAAAAAAATGGGCTACGACGGGGTCGAACTCGCCTGCTGGGGCGACCACTTCGATGTCGACCAGGCCGCCTCGTCGAAGTCCTACATCCGCGAAAAATGGGAACTCCTCGCCGACCACGGCCTCACCTGCTTCTCGATCTCGAGCCACCTCGTCGGCCAGGCCGTCTGTGATCCGATCGATGCCCGCCACAAATCCATCCTCCCTCCCGATGTCTGG
>RFZT01000304.1 GCA_009920585.1 bacterium | reverse complement strand
GTCGATAAGCAGGCTCCGGAACGTTTGGAGTTGCCCGCTGGTCGTCGCGCGAAGATCACATACGCTGAGACAGCTGATCCGTTTCTTTCCGCTCGGATTCAGGATCTTTATGGAGTGACGGACGATGTCAAATTGGCGCTTGGTCGCCATGCTGTGACGATTCACATCTTGGCCCCAAGTCAGCGTCCGGTTCAGGTCACACGGAGTCTTAAGTCTTTCTGGACCGAGACGTATCCCGGGCTCAAACAGCAACTCGCGCGTCAGTATCCGAAGCACGAGTGGCGCTGATTGATACTCCTAGTCTTGGGGCTTTTGCGGAACCCGTGTGATGCGCGAGGTGTCGTAGCCTTGCTGTTTCGCCACATCCAATGCGGCGGCATAGTCCGTTTCCGTCATTTGTGGTGAACGGCTCATGATCCAAATGAGATCCCGCGAGGGGTGGCCAACAATGGTTCGCTGGTAGTCGGAGGAGAGATCGATGAGCAAATAGGGGGCCTTAAACGGCCAGATGAATTGCACGGCCCATTCGGAGTTGGTTTTTGCGTTCACCACAGTAGCGGTTGCCTTCCATTCCTGCTTAGGAGCTTGAAGCGACTTTTTGTGGAAAACATAGCGGATGTCGATTTTTCCATCGGGCCGTAAAGCATAGACATCCATCGTGCCGACATTGTCTTTTTCTATGATCCAAGGGATCGTGCCGATCACATACCAACCGCCCATGAATCGTGGCAGATCGACGTGAGGAACGGTTTTAAGCGGGGCTATTTTAGGGGCACTGGAACATGCAGCGAGTGCAAGGAGGCTAAGAGCTAGAATGGTTTTCATTTGGGCTTTTCAATTTCACTTTCTTCACTAATCTGCGCGCCCAATGAGTGCTTGGGAATACCTATTACAACCCGCTATCCTCTTTTTCCTGCTGGGCGTTTTGGCGGTCATCGTTAAATCCGATCTCGAAATTCCGGACTCGGTTCTAAAAATTCTTTCCCTCTATTTGCTCTTCGCTCTGGGTTTCAAAGGGGGAACGGAATTGCAAAAAACGGAGTTCTCTTTTTCGGTGGTTGTTCCCCTGATAACGGCGGTCGCGGCGTCATTTCTGATCCCGCTTCTCGTCTATCCTCTGATCAGAAGGAAATTCGGTGTTGCCGATTCCGCTGCAGTCGCGGCGACCTATGGATCGGTGAGTGCGGTTACTTTTATGACTTCGGTTTCCTATTTGGAGGCGCGTGGAACACCATTTGGAGGGTATATGGTGGCTGCCTTGGCTCTTATGGAAAGCCCCGCCATTCTGACCGGTCTCGTTCTTGCGCGAATGAATAGCGCGAAGAGTGATGGGCAAAAAATATCTTGGGGATGCGTGATTCATGAGTGCCTCGCGAACAAGTCCGTCTTAGTTCTGCTTGGAAGCCTATTGATTGGTTTGGTGACACCGGCGTCCGGGGCCAAGGCGCTTTATCCTTTCGTGAGCCATATGTTTCCCGGAATCCTTTGTTTTTTTCTCATGGATTTGGGGCTCGTCGCGGCCCGGCGGTTTTCCGATTTGAGGTCCGGCGGATGGCTTCCTTTTCTTTTTGGGCTCACTTTTCCTCTGGTTTCGGGTTCCGTGGCAACTTTTGTGGCACACTTGGTGGGTATGTCGATGGGAGATGCTTTCTTGTTCGCGATGCTGTGTGCCAGCGGTTCGTATATCGCAGTTCCAGCGGCCCTTCGCGCCGCTCTCCCTGAGGCGAATCCGAGTATTTACGTCGCATTGGCCCTTGGTGTCACTTTTCCATTTAATCTTCTCATTGGTATTCCCATGGCCTACACATTCATCAGCCGAATCTGGCTCTGATCTTCTTTTTGTCGGGCTCGCTGCGCGAAAGCGTCGCACTCTACCCATCATGAAGACTCCGCTTGCTTAGGCGCCAATTCATAGATAGGGTAAGGGTATGATTATGCGAGTTGAGGACATTGCAGAGGTAGCCCTCGATCTTCCTAGTGAAGCTAGGGCTTTACTTGCCGATCGTCTCGTCGAAAGTCTCGATCCGGCAGAGGATGGCTACATTCACTCACTTTGGGTGGAGGAGGCAAAAAATCGCCTAGATCAACTGCGATCCGGAGAAGTAAAAGGGATTCCAGGGGAAGCCGCGATGAATAGGCTTCGTAAAAAATATGTAGAATGAGGTATCATTTTCACCCCGAGGCTCTTTGTGAGTTCGAGGCTGCAGCAGATTTTTACGCTACTCGCCAAAAGGGATTGGAAATACGTTTCATTGATGCAGTGCACTCTGCTATAAAGCGAGCTTGCGAAGCACCGGAGAGGTGGAGACATTTCGATGGAGAGATCAGTCGAGTTCTGGCCCATGTTTTCCCATATGCCGTCCTTTATTCAATTGAGGATGATTTCCTTTACATTATTGCGGTTATGCACTGCAGCAGAGAACCGGGTTACTGGAGAGAAAGAATAAAATAATGCCAATAATGATGATTCACCGAATGGTTTCCCGCGTCACACCTCCTGCAGTGGCTCTGGTTCCCTCCGTTTTGGCGCGCGTCACGCCATGGCGAGCCATCGGTGACAGTGGACGTTGGCTAAGAAAAAATGCATACTTAAAAACATGAAAAAACTCGCGCTTCTCTTTTCGGGTCAAGGTGCTCAGTCCGTCGGAATGGGCAAGGATCTCGCTGCGGAATTTCCCGTGGCTGCCGCTCTCTTCAAGCGGGCTGACGAGATTCTTGGGTATTCGCTCAGCCAAATCATGTTCGAGGGCCCAGCGGAAGAGTTGACTAAAACCTCGGTTTGCCAACCTGCACTTTATGTTCATGGACTAGCCTGTCTTGCTGTTCTCAAAGAAAAATTCCCAGCTCTTGAGTTCGATGCTACGGCCGGGCTTTCGCTGGGTGAATTTACTGCCCACGCGGCGGCAG
>RFZT01000303.1 GCA_009920585.1 bacterium | reverse complement strand
GAGAGAAAGGAAAGGCCTTGGCTCCCCCCAATACACGTTCAAGTGGACATGACGATGTGTCACGAAAATGTCACCAAATCTGAGTTGTAAAATAGGCTTTCACTAGAACTCGAAATTTCGATTTCTTGGAAGTAGTTCGTATGTTGAAGAGGCCTTTAGAGCCTTTTCTGAAGCTGATCCTCGCTTGCGGTGTAGTTTTTTAAAAGAGGAAGTAAAACGGAACAGAAAGCTAGATTTTTTGTGACGAAGCAACTCTCTCTGTGACCCTCAGACTTGTTACAAAAATGTCACACGATTCCTATTTGCGAAATCACCCACTCGGAAGAAGAAAGCGGGCATGTTATTTAGGAATTTCTGCGTTTTAGCGTTGATCACTGCCAATATTGTTTTTGCGGATGAGGAAAAAAATCCACAGGGTTCCGTAGTTCCAGTCGCCCCCCAAGTCTTCAATAACGAAGCCTCTGAGATTGCGAGTTTGGGTTTTGATGAGTTTTTTAAAATGCCGGTGGGCCGCTTCGGTCTTGAGATGACCGACAAGCTCAAAGGTCTTGACGGAAAGAAGGTCCGCCTCCGCGGGTTCATGGTCAAAGAAGATCGGTGTCGCGGTGGCCATGCTCACAACCCCGCAGACTCCGATAAGGAGGTTGTCAAAGGACGATTCATGCTTTCGCCTGCGCCGGTGATGGTCAGCTATGCTTGTTTTGGAACCAGTGACGATCTTTTACCTCAAACCGTTTTTGTTAGGATTCCGGAATTGGCTAATAAGCCTGTTCCCTATTCCTCCACGCCTTTGGAACTAATAGGCACATTGTCAGTCGGTCCAAGCCAAGAACCTGATGACCGGATTTCCCAAGTGCGTTTAGTCCTCGATCCCCTTCCAGTCAGTGTCATCAGCCAACTTGAAAGGGCGAGTGCTCCGACCAGCCGAAACCACGAGGAATGCGATGATAGTTCCCACGTGCATTAAGTCCAAGATTCTTTCCCTAAATCTCAACCACAAAAAACAACCATAATGAAAATAAAACAAACCATCCTCTGCAGTGCTATTTTTACAGCACTCGTCGGCGGCGCAGCTTCTCTCGAAGCCGCCTCGAGCATTACACGTCTGACACCTCCCAGCGCTCTCTTCAGCGCAGGAGATTCTGGGGCTCCTTACATTTCTCGTTTTCTTAAAGGTCAGAAGTTTGATCTTCAGGTCACAGTGCAGCCAGACACGGGGCTCACGGTAACCTCCGTGGAATTTAAAGTCGACGGCACGACTGTCGGGATGGTTTCTTCCTCGACGGGTGGTCGGACGTCCCTTGTTACTTCCGGTCTTGTTAGTGGAGTTGCCACAGGAACGGCATCAGCAAACTACCGCGCCTATTCAACGACCAAAGCGGGGGTGCACACCATTACCGCCGTCGCCACCTTGAGTAACGGAGCAACAGTCACTGCTAATGGGAACTTTGAAGTGGTCGCCACCCCGCCTGTTGGCCTTAAAGCGAAAAACATCATCATCATGATCGGTGATGGTATGGGCTTCTCGCATCGCACGGCGGCTCGCATCGTCAAATGCGGAGTGAGTTTGGGCAAAGCTAACGAACCACTTGCCATGGACAAATTTCCTGTCACGGGGATCGTCTCCACAGCATCGCTCAACTCGATTGTTACGGACAGTGCTCCTGGAGCGGCCTGTTACTCTACTGGCAACAAAGGAAACAATAACCAGCAGGGCGTTTTTCCGGATGACACCACCGACAATGGCGACAACCCCCGCGTGGAGTTAATCGGCGAATACCTCGCCCGCACCCAAGGCAAATCGCTTGGCATCATCACCACCTCGGACGTCTTCGATGCTACTCCAGGAGCCTTCGGTAGTCACACCCAAGCCCGCAGCGCTGGCACAGGCATCTGCGACTTCTACCTCGATGAGGCCGTGAGCAAGTCAAACCTCAAAGTCCTCATGGGTGGTGGCCGCAAATGGTTCCTTCCATCGGGAACGACTGGTAGCGCTCGCTCCACTACCACCGACTACGCCTATCCCTCGGATGTGGTTTCCGGTTGGGGAATGAGCACAGGCGGCAGCGCCACTGATACAACACGCAATCTGCTCACGGATTTCCAGACAGCAGGATTCACCTATGCATCCAATCTGACAGAGATGAATGCAGTGACAGCCAACGCGAGCACAAAGCTCCTCGGATTGTTCTCCTTCTCGAACATGAACGTGGCGTTGGATAAAATCAACGGACGCCGTGGTGGCAGCACCGCGCTCAATGGCGCATCTGTCGTAGCTGGATTCGGGTTCCCTGATCAGCCTCTCCTTGAGGAAATGACGGAAAAAGCCATTGAAGTTCTGAAACAAAATCCGAATGGATTTGTGTTGATGATCGAAGGTGCTTCGATCGATAAGCAAGCTCACAACATGGACACCGAACGCTGGGTTGTTGATACCATCGAGTTCGACAATGCGGCCGAGAAAGTGCGTCAGTTTGCAACAAACTCCGCCAATGGCCAAACGCTGGCCGTCATCACGGCCGACCACGAATGCGCCGGTGTGGCCATCATTGGAGCTTCGCTCAAAACGAACGCTAACTTGATCACCGCAGCAGCCTCTGGAAACACCACGATCCTTCGCGCGAACACCGTGGGCGTCTACGAGGCCGCCCTGTTCCCATCCTACACGCTCAGTGGCACGGATGGATATCCCACGACGATGGATCCCGACTACAAAATGTTGGTTGGTTATGCTGGAAATGCCGATCGCAAGGAAGATTGGCTCACCAACCCGCTTCCGTTGCGGGATTCTCAACAGCCCGAGGGTTCGGCAGCCTACGCCAGCATCAAATCCTTGCTCCCAGCCGACCCCTTGGCCCGTGATGCCAATGGATTCACAATCACTGGCCACGTTGATGGAACATCAGCTGT
>RFZT01000302.1 GCA_009920585.1 bacterium | reverse complement strand
CTATGAGTTTTTCAGAGATCCGGTTGCTCGGATTCACCTCAATTTCGAGCAATCCATCGCAGTAAAAGTTTCTAGAGGATCGACCGAAAATCTAATTCATCGCGTGTTCCATGAGAAACTTGGCAATTCTCTGGGATGCGGAAGGTTTTTGGAGATGAACGAGATTTTTGCGCCAAGTTCTCCACAGCGCCCCTTCGTTAGCCATCGCTCCCTTGATGACATGAAGAACGTGATCGGGGTTCGCTGCCGCGAGTGTTCCGATGCCGGTCTGCTGGATGAGTGCGATATTTCCCTCTTCCTGACCAGGTACGACATGACTGACGACAAATGGGATCTGAGCGGCGATGGCTTCTTGGACCGTCGCTCCGCCAGCCTTGCCGATGAAAATATGGTGGGATCCCATCAGCTCCGGCATCTTATCCGTCCAGCCGATGAGATTGCAGCGCTGGTGAACGCCTGCACGAGAGATGATATCGTGAATGGCTTGGCGACGACCAGTAACGATCGTGATCTTCGCGTTAGGCAACGTGGATAAATGGTGAAGAGTTTCCAATGCGCGTCGGGGGGTGCCGCCCGGAAAAAATAACAACTTCCATATCCCATCATTCGGTGGAGGCGTTGGAATAAATTCCTCAAACTCGATGCCGACCGGAAATCCCA
Organism: bacterium; assembly: GCA_009920585.1. GTDB lineage: Bacteria > Verrucomicrobiota > Verrucomicrobiia > Chthoniobacterales > Terrimicrobiaceae > UBA967. The sequence goes on along the minus strand of RFZT01000302.1, from coordinate 2,268 downwards.
AGGTGTGAACTTTATCCTTCCTCACTCCATCATTAATGAGAACTGAGGCGGAGGGTTCGTCAGCGACGATGGCTCCATCAGAGGGGTAGCGATACCAAGCGGAATTGATGATTGTCGAATCGGTGATAACCGTAAAAAAAGGAGCGTTCACCGAGGGATCGGTTTTCCTGATTTTTACCAAGATGTAACCGAAGACTGGGTAGGTGGAAGCAATGACGTGGGGCTTAAACTCCTGCACTAAACTATGGACGGCGTTGATGAGTTGGGTGAGCAATGGGCCCATTCCCTCGATCATCCCAGGCTTGCTGAGCATCTCAAAAACCAGCTTCCACACGCGGGGATAATTATTGATCGCAAGGGAGTAGCCCTGCTGCATGAGGCTATTAACGAGAGGATTGGTGCGCGTGTAGGGATCCACAACAAGCACCTCCGCATTGGAGCCGAACTGAGTAAGGATCGCATTGCGAATATTTTTTGCGGCGGTGTTGTGACCCTCGCCCATGCTCGCGGTGAGGATTAAGACACGGGTCGGATTTGGTGACAGAAAGCTCACGTGTGAATGCAGTTTTTACAAAAAAACGAGCGATATCAAGCCGGTTGGCAGGGTGGGGGATTTTCTGCTGATTCGACTCGTGATCGCACGATGCCGTCATGGAACCTCGTTGTGAGATTTTGACCTTGGCTGGTGGACGAAGCAGAGCGGATCACATGGCCATCCTCATCGAGCGTGAGTGTGTAACCGCGGGCCAAAGCGGCCGAGGGGTTGAGGGCTTCGAGAACGGCTTGGCTTTTTTCCAAGCGGGAGAGGTGGTCTCTCAAGCGATTGCGGCACAGTCTTTCCATCGCTTCGTTGCGAAGAGTCAGGGAGTGGAGCATCTCAGTCATCCTTCGCTCCGGACTATGCGAGGCGATGGTGCGGGAATGTCGCTCCAGCTGGAACCGGCTATTCTGAAGTTGGGAAAGGATGCTGGACTGCATGTCTTCGGCGAGTCGGTCGAGGTTTTGCTGCTGCTCTCTTAAAACGCGGGCCGGTTCCTGGAAGAGGGCGGTTCGGGAAACGGAGTTCAGAAACGTGCGAAGGGCATCGACCTTATTTTCAACCGGACGACGTAGGCGTGCGGCGAGATGGTCAAGTCTGGCAAGAAGATCAGCGGAATCCGCTGAAAGAATTTCCGCAGCGGCACTCGGTGTTGGTGCGCGAAGGTCGGCGGCGAAGTCGGCAATGGTGAAGTCAATTTCATGGCCGACGGCACTAACGACCGGGACTGGACTTTCGGCAATGGCTCGAGCGACCGCTTCCTCGTTAAACTCCCACAGATCCTCAAGGCTTCCGCCCCCGCGTGTCACCACGATCACATCCACGGGCTCGATACTCATCGCGGAGGGGTCACCAAAGGCTCGAACTGCAGAGGCTATCTCGGCAGCGGCTCCCTTGCCTTGGACTCGCACGGGATAAATCACGACGCTGATGCCAGGTTGGCGGCGATGAAGGACGTTGAGAAAATCTTGAATGGCGGCGCCAGTGGGGGACGTCACCACACCGATGCGGTTGGGGAACTTGGGCAGTGCGCGCTTCCGCTCCGGGCGAAAGAGCCCCTCGGCGTCGAGACGGCGTTTGAGTTCTTCAAATTTTGCCTGCAAGGCTCCGACTCCACACTCCTGCACACGGCGCACGATCATCTGATAGCTTCCACGGGCCTCGTAAACGGTAATCTGACCGAAGAGTTGCACCTGCACACCATCCGCAAATTTCATCCCGCGAAGTTGGGCGGTTTGGCCCGCAAAAAGAACGCAGGCGAGTTGAGAGGACTCATCTTTCAGTGTGAAGTAAACGTGGCCCGATGACTGGCGGCGAAGGTTGGAGATTTCGCCCTCGACCCAAATGTCGCCGATGCCCGACTCCAAAAGACCGCGCACCTTGCGGGTCAGAGCGCCTACAGTCAAAATGACCGGTTCGAGAGGTTTGGGAATTTCCCTCGCCTTGAGTGGTGGACCGCCTTTCAAGTCAAAATCCAGCTGCATAGGAGTAATCAAAGCAGGTTGCCGCCGCACTCCAATATCAAACGCATCCAATATCAAACGCACAGGAGTCGGATTATCCAAATCAAATCCACAAACTTTCGCCTGAAACTAATAAAGTCCGCAAACTGGTCGATTGCTTCAGTTTTTGACGATGATGGAGGGATTGATGACTTGCGAATCAGCCGTGGCAGCGAGGGGCTGGGATTTTATGAAACGGAATCTCTGTGTGGTGTTTTTTTCGGTTGG
>RFZT01000301.1 GCA_009920585.1 bacterium | reverse complement strand
TCTCAGCACCTACTCGCCGCACGAACCGCTCAAAGCGCCCGAGGAATTCGTAGCTCCATTTCGTGGGAAGGTCACCGAGGAACAAGCCCAGTATCTCGGCATGGTCGCCAACCTCGATTACAACATCGGCCGCATCATGGCGTTTCTGAAAGAGAAAAACCTCGATGAAAATACCATCGTCGTGCTCATCTCCGACAACGGTCAGACCTATGGCCTGGATGTTTACAACGCCAACATGCGGGGCTGTAAAGCGACGGTCTGGGAAGGCGGAACGCGCACCTTTTCCTACTGGCGCTGGACCGGACACTGGCCGCCCCATCAGGTGGACAATCTCAGCGCGCACATCGATGTCCTCCCGACCCTCTGCGCGGCGGCTGGCGCCAAGATTCCTGACGCACTCCAACCCGAGATCGAAGGATTCAACCTCCTGCCCGTCCTCGAATCCAAAGACCCGATCGCCTGGCATGACGACCGGTTCCTTTACCACCATGTCGCCCGCTGGCCCGGAGGCATGGCCGCCGACCACAAATACGCCATGGCTGGAGTGCGGCAGGGGAACTACCTTCTCCTGCGCAGTCGTCCCTGCGACAACCCGAATTGCGAAGAAGCCAACGGCCAGCAATGCGATACCCTCCGGAGCGTCGAGGCCGGAAGCAAAAGCGCAACTTATACCGCAGAAAATGCCCAATACCACTGGGGAGTGACCCCTCCCGGACGCTGGGCACTCTACGATGTGAAAAAAGACCCCGGCTGCATGAACGATCTCGCTACTGCCGAAACCGAACGCGTGGCGGCGATGGGCGCGGCTTATGACAAATGGTGGGATGCCACCTACCCCGTCATGGTCAAGCGCGGCGGAGATGCCGAGATCGTCTGGAGTAAGGTCCAAACCGATTTGATAAACAAGAAAAAGGCCGCCAAGGCCGCTAAAGCCGAACAAGAGAAAAAAGCCGACCAGTAATCCCAACAACCCTCACTGAAATTTCAAAAACCAATCTCTATGATTAAACGCACCCTACTCGCCCTCAGCCTTGCTCTGGCCATTCCCGCCCACGCCGCACCCGCTCCGAATATCGTTCTCATGCTCGCCGACGACCTCGGTTGGCAGGAGGCGAAGTGCTACGACATCGACGCGCCGAGCCCAGCGGATACTCCGAATATCGACGCTCTCGCCAAGCGTGGCATTCTCTTCCGCCATGCGTATTCGCCCGCGCCGAGTTGCACACCGAGCCGATGCGCCATCATGAGCGGCAACCATCCCGCCCGCGCCCAGACCACCCATGTCGCCGGTGGCAATCCGCCGGGGGCGAACCCCAAGCAAAGGATGATCACGCCGTGGTTCAGCGGGCGCATGCCGGCGAACGAGCAGACGATCGCCAGAACGCTCCGCGAAAATGGCTACAAAACCGGACACGCCGGAAAGTGGCACATGGCACATGGTCATTATTCTTTCCCTCGCCCGTTGGACCAAGGTTTTGATTTCACCACCCATCAAGGGAGCGGCGCCCGCGGAATCCAGAGTGGCATGAATCGCCTCAAAGATTTTGCCACAGACAAGCCCGGCGATCCCTTCCGCCTCGATGCCGAGGGCTTCCCCACCGACTCTGTCACCGAGGGCGCGTTGAAGTTCATGGAGACGAACAAGGGCCAGCCATTCTTCCTCTACTACGCGACTTGGCTCGTCCATACACCCATCCAGTCCCGCAGCAAGGCGCTCCTCGACAAATACTGCCAAAAGCTCGGTGTCGATGCGGCCAACCGCAAAGCGTGGCCGCCCAATGATGGGCAGAAAAACCCCTTCTTCTGCGCCATGGTGGAAACGCTCGACCACTATGTCGGCAAGCTCGTCACATTCCTCGAAACCACTGACGACCCGCGCAACCCGGGCCACAAGCTCATCGACAATACCTATATTTTCTTCTCGTCCGACAACGGCGGCGTGGAAGGATCCAAGGGCGAAGGCGTCAGCGACAACGCGCCACTCGACAAAGGCAAGACCTCGCCCAAAGAAGGCGGTGTGCGCGTGCCGTTCCTCGTCGCAGGCCCGGGCATTCCCGCCGACAAGGAAAGCGATGTCGTTGTCAACGGCCTAGATTTTTATCCCACCATTCTTTCAATGGCCGGGGTCAAGAAGCCTGAAGGCAAAAACCTCGACGGCGCTAATCTCCTGCCATTGTTCACTGGAGCGGTGGATGACGCCTCGCTCGTTCTCGATCAAAACGGCAAGCCGCGCACGGATATGATTTGGCACTATCCCCATGGCAACAACCAAAGCACGATCCGCGCGGGGGATTTTAAACTCATCCGCAACTACGATACCCAAGGCGGAAAAGTGCCTGCGCTCGAGCTCTACCACCTCGTTGACACCAAAGACGGCAAGTCGGCGCGCGTGGATATCGAGGAGGCGAAAAACATCGCTGCCGAGCAGCCCGAGAAGGCCGCCGCGCTGAATACCCGCCTCACCGAAATCCTCACCGAGATGAAGGCCAGCCTGCCTTACTGGAATCCCACCTGCAAACCCCCGCTCCCCAACCATGAGAAAGTGCCCGCCGTCACAGGGCATACGGTGGACGGCCAAACGGTCACCGCGACCTTCAAGGAAAATGGCGCCCGCGTCGTCCGCGCGGATGCGATTTACACCACAAAAGACAGCCCGGGTGAGTGGTTCCGCTTGATCGGCGAGGTGGACAACGGCACGGCCAAGCTCGCCTTGCCGCCAGAGGCCACCGAAACCTTCATCAATCTCATCGATGAAAATAATTTCATGGTGAGCTATCCCCAAGCAACCGCTGCCAAGGCCGAGGGTGGTGGCGATGGTGAAGACGGCGGCGGCGCAGCGGTCGGCGGCGCGATTCCTCTCGCCGTCACCGTCAAGGGATCCGCTCCGTCCCACGCGCAGGAAAACAAGAAGGAGATACAATTCAACAAACTCGACGCCGATAAAAGCGG
>RFZT01000031.1 GCA_009920585.1 bacterium | reverse complement strand
GCCCATCCCGCGAGAAGAAATAATCCACCGATTGGCGTAATGGCGCCAAGCCAGCGCGCATTGGTAACGGCCAGTAGGTAGAGCGAGCCCGAAAATATCGCGATGCCAACAGTCCATAGGCGAACGACGGTGCGGTTCTTTTCGGTTGCCCAAAGCGAGGCTACGGCATGGGTGATGTGGTAAAAAACGGCCGTTTGCCAGATCGCGGTTGTATCATGCGCGGTCAGGATCGCTTTGAGTCCGTGGGCTCCAAAAGCCCCCAGTGCCACGCCGAGAAAGCCGACTATGGCGGCGATGTTGACTTTTTGCATGGGCAACATGCTTGCACGAAATCCGGAGTGTCTTCAATATCGATCCCCAGTGGGCACAATGATACTTTCGATTTTGGGCGGCGTCCTCTTTTGTTATTGGGTGGCGTTGCGGTTCTACGCTCCGCTTTTGGAGCGTCTCCTTGGGGTTGATGGAGCTCATCCTACGGCGGCGGTGCTGAAAAAGGACGGTAAAGATTTTCTGCCCACCAAATCTTACGTTTTATTCGCCCACCACTTTGCCGCCATAGCTGGAGCTGGACCGATCGTTGGCCCGACGCTCGCGATGATCTACGGATTTCTGCCAGCGTTGATTTGGGTGGTGGCGGGAGCGATCCTTCTCGGTGGGGTGCACGATATGGCCACTCTCTTCATATCTTCCCGTGAGGAGGGGCGCTCGGTTGCTGATATCGCTCGGATCTACCTCGGTAATGGAGGGTATAGCCTGATCGTTAGCTTTCTGGTGATCGGGTTGGTGATGATAACGGCCACATTTTTGAACCTGAGTGTCACGGCTCTCACTAGCATGTATCCCGCGACGAAGGTGGGGATGGTTCCGCCTAACCAAGAAGCCATCCAAGCCTCGCTGGCTCTTCCGGCAGACGCCATGGGCCTCCATCCCTTTGCTGGTGGAGGTGGTCTCCCCACTGTCGTTGGACTTCGCGATGGTCAACCGGTTTTGCTTGCGAGGATCGGCGGTATCGCTTCGACGAGCGTTCTTTTTATAACCTTTTGCGCTCCGGTGCTGGGATTTCTGATCTATCGGATGCGGGCCGCTGCGTGGATCAACTATTCGATGGCGGCCTTATTGTCAGTAGCGTCGGTCGTTTTGGGTTTTCATCTGCCGGTGATTGTTTCGCCGGATGTGTGGCGGTTTCTGATGACGCTCTATGTGGTGCTGGCATCGGCGATACCCGTTTGGTTACTGCTCATGCCGAGGGATTTTGTGAATGTGCAGATTCTCTATGCTGGGATGCTTGCTGTGGTCGTGGGGTTGGTGGTGGCGGCTGTGGGCGGAAGGTTTCCTGAGATCCCGGCTGCTCCACAGAATCTCGCCGAAACGATCCCACTTTGGAATCTCGAGTCCGGCCTCCAATATGTCGGGGTCCTCTGGCCGATGCTCCTCATCACAGTCTCTTGCGGTGCCATAAGCGGATTTCATTGTCTCGTCTCCAGTGGCACGAGCGCTCGCCAACTTGCTGACGAGCGTGATGCGCGGAAGGTTGGATATATGGGGATGCTTCTAGAGTCCCTGCTTGCGGTGAGTGTGATTCTCACCCTGCTCATCGGTTTGGATTGGTCGAGCTACCAACAGATCACCTATGGAGAAAAAAATCCGATCCTCGCATTCGCACTGGCCACGGGCAGTTTGGTGAATCTGGCCTTCGGGTTGCCTGTTTGGAGCGGGACGATTTTGGGCATCCTTCTTTTGGAGGGTTTCGTTGTCACGTCGTTGGATGTCGCCGTTCGCCTGAATCGCTATTTGCTCGAGGAAGTGTGGAGATTTCTTTTCAAAAAACCGCCCGCGATTTTTCTCAATATCTGGTTTAATACGGGTCTGTGCGTGGCGCTCATGTTTGCGCTCTCCCGCTCCAACTCGTTGCCGGTTCTGTGGCAGGTCTTCGGTTCAGCAAATCAAATGATGGGGGCCATGGCGCTGCTGGTTGCTGCGGTTTGGCTACGCGATCATGGAAGGCGATCGGCTTTCGTACTCATCCCGGCGATCCTCATGTTCCTAACAACGCTTGCCGCGACGGGGATTTCGCTGAACGTGAATTATCAATCGGGCAACTGGGCGCTTGTTGCGGCCTGTGCCGTATTAATCTGCCTCGCGGTCGGAGTCGCCTGGATCGGTGCGCGCATCCTTCTACGTCCCCCTCGCTTGGTGAAAAAATCAGCCGTTTAAGAATCACTCTCCCTTGTAGGAGCAGCGGGCGCGAGGAGTTTCGTGGATCACAATTTCGGCGAGCCCGGGCAATTGGGGATCCAGCTTTTTCCAAAGCCAATCTGCCATCAACTCGATCGTGGGGTTTTCCAATCCGGGGATATCGTTGAGGTGCGAGTGGTCGAGTTGCTCCACAATCGGTCGCATGGCAGCACTAATGAGCGCATGATCGTAAAACCATCCGGTCTCCGGATCCACTTCGCCCTCGACGGAAATTTCGATAGTGAATGTGTGGCCGTGGATGCGGGCACACTTGTGGCCAGCCGGGACTTTGGGCAGACTTTGCGCGGCTTCGATAATAAAATCTTTGGTGAGGCGGACCTTCATAAGCGGGTTGTTATAGACGCTCGGGCGACTCTTCCCAGTTCAATTTCACATCAGGGTGCAAGAATTTGTCCTTGTCATGATCTTTCGGGCATGGCAATTTCCCCAGCTTCCAACAACAATAAGAAAAATAATGGCTAAAGCAGCAAATGAAATGGAGACACTCAAGCTCCACGCAAAAGACACCGGCAGCGCAGACGTTCAAATCGCGCTCCTGACACAACGCATTCTATCTCTCACCGAGCACCTGAAAGTTAACGCCAAGGATCATTCCTCCCGTCGTGGACTTCTCAAGCTCGTTGCCACTCGGCGCAGCTTGCTTGATTACCTCAAGCGAACCGCCAAAGCTCGTTACTCGGCGGTCATCGAGAAACTCGATCTCCGTAAATAACGTCACTCAACTCTTGAAAGCCCCGATTATCATCGGGGCTTTTCTCCAATTACCACCCTGTCGTTTTATCTAACGGCACTTCGTATCTATTACTATGTCTCATTCCGTAACCGCTCAAGCGGGTCAATCTCCCATCACATTCGAATCCGGCAAACTTGCCAAACTGGCAGACGGTGCTGTCACAGTCCGTTCCGGTGACACTATTGTCATCGTCACGGCCGTTTCCGCCACCACAATCAAGGAAGGCCAAGATTTCTTCCCCCTCACCGTCGAATACAAAGAAAAGGCTGCTGCCGTTGGTAAATTGCCCGGTGGATATTTCAAACGTGAGGGTCGCCCCACGGAGAAGGAAATCCTCACGGCACGTATGACCGATCGTCCATTGCGTCCGCTTTTTCCAAAAGGTTATCTCTATGATACACAGGTCATCACTCTTCTTCTGAGCGCCGATGGTCAGAACGACCCCGATATGCTCTCGATTAATGGAGCTTCGGCCGCACTTTGTGTTTCCGACATCCCATTCGCAGGCCCGATCGGTGCTGTTCGTATTGGCCGCATCGGTGGAGCCTTTGTCATCAACCCGACTCACTCCGAGCGCCTCGATAGCGATCTTGATCTCGTTTATGTAGGTGATGGTGAAAAGGTTATAATGATCGAAGGTGCTGCTAACGAGCTCGCCGAAGCGGAGTTCACTGCCGCCCTTGATTTTGCTCGCGAAGCCGTGAAGCCTATCGTTGCTGCGCAGCGTGAACTCGCTGCCAAAGTCGGCAAAGAAAAGCGCTCCATGCCGCTCTTCGAGGTGAATTCCTCGATTCTGGAAATCGCCTACCAAGTTGCTGGCGACCGCATCGAGTCTGCTCTGTACACTTCCGGCAAAGTCGCTCGCAGCAAAGCGGTCGGCGCCTTGCGCGACGAGGTGAGTGCCGCTGTTCTTCAGCAATTCCCAACCGCCTCTAAGTTCGACATCTCCCAAGCGTTTGATTATTTGCAGAAAAAAGCTTTCCGCATCAGCATTCTCGACCGCAAGCAACGTTGCGACGGCCGTGGTCTTCATGAGCTCCGTCCGCTCTCCGGCGAGACCGGCCTCCTGCCGCGCACGCATGGATCCGCTCTCTTTGCACGTGGTGAGACTCAGGCTCTCGGCATCGCGACTCTGGCTCCTGCCGACGAGGCTCAAATGATTGACTCCTACGGTGGAGGTCCTGACACGAAGCGATTCCTGCTTCATTACAACTTCCCACCATTCAGCGTGGGTGAGACTGGTCGTTTCGGTGGACAGAACCGCCGCGAGATCGGACACGGTGCCCTTGCCGAGCGCTCGATCGAGCCAGTCGTGCCAAGTGAGAAAGATTTCCCTTACGCCATTCGTATCGTGAGCGAAGTGATGGAATCCAATGGATCGACATCGATGGCCAGTGTCTGCGCTGGCGTGCTTGCGCTTATGGACGCTGGTGTTCCGCTCCGTCGCCCAGTGGCCGGTATCTCAGTCGGTCTCGTTACCGAATTCGAGGGTGAGACACTCAAACGCTACACCACGCTTACCGACATTATCGGCAGCGAGGATCACTTCGGTGACATGGATTTCAAACTGTGTGGAACGGACGTCGGCGTCACCGGTTTCCAGTTGGATCTCAAATTGCCCGGCATCTCGCACGAGATCATGGCTGAGGCGGTGATCGAGGCCAAAGAGTCGCGCACAAAAATCCTGGATGTCATGAACGCGTATCGAAACCATCCGAATCAATCCAGACAAGATCGGTCTCATCATTGGACCAGGCGGCAAGACGATCAAAGGCATCGTTGCCGAGACCGGCGCCGAGATCAACATCGAGGACGACGGATCCATCCACATCTACTCGAACAACGGTGAAAGCCTCAAGCGCGCCAAGGAAATCATCAATGGCATGACCAAGGAGATTTCGATCGGCGAAATCTACCAAGGCACGGTCGTTTCGATCAAGGAATTCGGCGCATTCGTCGAAGTCCTGCCAGGCAAAGACGGTCTCGTTCACATCTCTGAATTGGCCGATTTCCGCGTTAATAAAGTCGAAGACGTTGTGAAAATGGGCGACGCGATTTGGGTTAAATGCATCGGAGTCGATGACAAGGGACGCGTGAAACTCAGCCGCAAGGCCGCGATGAAGGACCGCGACGAAGCCGCTGTCAAACAAGACTAAAAAACTCCTTAAAAATTTCCGCCCCGCCCCGCTTGGGGTGAGGGCGGATTTTTTTTGACTTGGCACGATCCTTTTTTTCTTCCTTTTTTCAGTGGGCATTTTTTTCGGTTTTCGTTTCTTGCCAAACGTGCAAAAAAAATACACTTTTCAGGCCTAAAGCCTTCACTTTTGACAGGCTTATTATGCCACACAGATATTGAATGAATACTTCTCTCCCCGCCCGCGCTAACGAGGCACTGATTGATGAACTTTATGAGCGGTGGGTCACTGATCACAGTTCCGTTGAACCAGAGTGGGCCGCATTTTTTGAGGGATTTGAACTCGGGCTCGTCCGCAGTCGCAAGGTTGAAGCGCGCGAGGCGACTCAAGGATCTGCCTCACCTATCCAGGCCAGAGTGGATTTGTTGGTTGAAGCTTACCGCACGATGGGTCACACCGCAGCTCATCTCAACCCTCTGTCGAAATCTGCTCCGTCTATTTCCCGGTTGGAGCCTTCGGACTTTGGTTTAGGGGAAGCCGATTTGAACGAAGTGGTTTCTTCACGAAACTTTCAGCAAGGCCGTGAGATGCCGCTCAAGGAGATGATTGCAGGGCTTCGGCAAACCTATTGCGAAACCCTCGGCGTGGAATTCACTCACATACAAGATCCCGCCATGCGTGAATGGGTGGCCGATCGCGTTGAGAGCCGTCGAAGCGCTTCCCGTCAACTTCCCGAGGTGCACCGCGATATCCTTCGTAAACTTTATCAGGCGGAAACTTTCGAATCTTTTATTCATACGAAATTTGTGGGGCAGAAGCGGTTTTCGCTCGAGGGTGGGGAGTCTCTCATGCTCTCACTCGACGCGATCCTTGAAGGATGCGGATCGGCCGGCGTCCTCGAAATCGTGATGGGCATGGCCCACCGTGGCCGTCTCAACGTTCTGGCTAACTTTTTAAACAAGCCATTGGACGTCATTTTCAATGAGTTTCAGGATACGTTTGACCCCCAATTGGTCGGCGGCAGCGGAGACGTGAAATACCACCTTGGATACCAGACGACCAGAGATGTGCCGAGTGGTCACAAAGTTGAGATTCGCATGGCGGCAAACCCAAGCCATCTGGAGGCAGTTGACGCCGTCGTTCAGGGCAAGGCCCGCGCTCGGCAACGTATTTTGGAAGACACAGTGGAACGCACGAAGGTGCTTCCAATTTTAGTGCATGGAGACGCCGCTTTTATAGGACAGGGCATCGTTGCGGAGACATTCAATATGTCTCAACTTCCCGGCTATCGCACCGGTGGAACGATACACCTCGTGGTCAACAATCAGATTGGGTTCACCACGCTCCCAGCTGATGCACGCTCCACGCGTTATTGCACCGATATGGCCAAAATGGTCGATGCGCCTATCTTTCACGTCAATGGCGAGGATCCGCTCACGGTGATCGAGGTCGCTCAAATCGCTCTCGAGTTCCGCCAAAAGTTCCGCCGCGATGTGGTGATCGATATTTATTGCTACCGCCGGCATGGACACAATGAGACGGACGAACCGCTCTTCACCCAGCCCGATCTTTACTCGATCATCAAGGTTCATCCGCTTCTCAGTACCACGTTTGCAGCGCAAATTTCTGCTCTCGGAACCGTCAATCCTGACGAGGCTGCCGGAATCAAGGCCAAGTTGCTGGAAAAACTCGAAGCGGCCTTCAGTGAAGTGAAGAAAAAGAGCGAGTCGAAAAAGAAGAAGAGCGAATTTGCGGGCTCTACGGCGATTTTTCAACCGCCCTACTCTCACGAGCCCGTCAACACAGCTATTACAGTCGCCACGCTCGACAAAGTGGCAGCGGCGATCACCACGGTTCCTAAAAACTTTAACGTCGTACCGAAAATCAAAAGGACAGTCGTTGATCGTCGGCTTCAGGTCTGGAAAGATGGAGGACCTTACGATTGGGGTTTTGCGGAAGCATTGGCCTTCGGCTCACTCCTTATCGAGGGTACGCCGGTACGTCTCTCCGGCCAGGACAGCCGTCGCGGCACATTCAGCCACCGTAATTCGGTTCTCTACGATGAGGTGACGCGCGATCGCTACTTCCCACTCAAAAACATTTCACCCACGCAGGAGACATTCTGCGTCTATAATAGCCCGCTTTCCGAGTATGCCGTTCTTGTGCATCTGGGAAGCTCAGTTTGGCGACTTCGCCAATGGAGCACAGATCATCATTGATCAATTTATCGCCTCAGCTGAAGCCAAGTGGCGTCGGCCGAGCTCGATTGTGATGCTGCTGCCTCACGGCTACGAGGGGCAAGGTCCCGAGCACTCCAGTGCGAGATTGGAGAGATTCCTTCAACTCTGCGCCGAGGATAACATGCAGGTGTGCAATATCACGACGCCCGCCCAGTATTTCCATGTCCTTCGCAGGCAGATTCACCGTGGCTACCGAAAGCCGCTCATCATCATGTCGCCGAAAAGCCTCTTGCGTTCGGAAGATGCCGCCTCGCGGGTGGAGGATTTTACGAATGCTCGTTTCGAGGAGATCTTGGATGACCCTACCATCAAGGACCCCAAAAAAGTGAATCGCGTGGTCTTCTGTTCTGGCAAGGTTTATTACGATCTTGTTCGTGGACGTGAGGAAGCGAAGCAAACGGCGACGACGGCGATCATCCGATTCGAGCAGATGTACCCACTCCACAGCGAGCGGTTGAAAGCCCTAGCCAAACGCTACCCCGGCACGAAGCGCTACGTCTGGTGTCAGGAGGAGCCCCAAAACATGGGTGCTTGGAATTTCATAGCTCCGCGCATAGCGGGTCTCGTTGGATCTCTCATCGGCTATGCTGGCCGGGAAGAGAGCGCCAGCACCGCCACCGGGTCTTCCGGAAAGCACAAAGAACAACAAGCCGCACTTATCAAGCAAGCCTTTGAAGTCTAAAATCGCATGAACATCGAAGTTAAAATTCCAGCCGTTGGAGAATCTATCACCTCCGGAGTGCTTTCCATTTGGCATAAAAAAGAGGGTGATAGTGTCTCTCGTGACGAGCTTCTCTTCACGTTAGAAACCGACAAGGTTTCACAAGAAGTGATGGCCGCAGATTCAGGCGTCCTCCACATTAAAGTCGCCGAAGGCCAAGAGGTGAAAATCGGCCAAGTTGTAGCCGAAATCGCGCCCGGCCAAGCTGCCGCACCATCCAAAGCCGCCGCTTCCGAACCAGCCAAGCCTGCCGTCGTGGAAAAAGCAGTTGCCGTAGCACCCGTGCCCGCGCCAGTTGCCGTTGTGAAGCCTGCTCCTGTACTTTCGGCGTCTGGCGATGAATCCCGCACTGTGCGGAAAAAACTCTCTCCTCTGCGCCGTAAGATCGCCACCCAACTCGTGATGGCGCAGCAAACGGCGGCCATTCTTACAACGTTCAATGAATGCGATATGACTGCCGTGATGGCCCTTCGCAAGGAATTGCAGGAGGAATTCACCAAAAAACACGGAGTCAAACTCGGCTTCATGAGCTTCTTCATCAAGGCAGTCGTCGATGCGCTTCAGGCTATACCCTCCATCAATTCCCGTATCGATGGTGAAGACCTTGTGACCAGCACGGTGTACGATATCGGTGTCGCTGTTGGCACTGAGCGTGGGCTCATCGTGCCCGTCGTGCGCGATTGCGATCGTCTCAGCTTTGCGGACATTGAATCCCGCCTTGCCGGATACGCTACAAAAGCCCGCGAAGGCAAAATTTCATTGGATGACCTCAAGGGTGGCGTTTTCACCATCAGCAATGGCGGCACCTACGGCTCGCTTCTCAGCACACCAATCCTGAATCCCCCGCAAAGCGGCATTCTCGGCATGCACAAAATTCAAGAACGCCCAGTCGTCATCAAGGGCCAGATCGTCGCCCGCCCGATGATGTATCTTGCCCTGAGTTACGATCACCGTGTGGTGGACGGCAAGGAGGCCGTGACATTCTTGGTTCGTGTCAAAGATTGCATCGAAAATCCCGCCCGATTGCTCTTGGGAGCTTAAAAAAGCATCTGACTATCTGCCTGCCAGGCATTTTTTCCGAATAGAAACACTGGATTTCAATTATACCAATCGACTCCATTTTTTAAACCCGAATCCAGCAGAATTAACCACAACCGACCAAAGGGAGATAGAATGCCGAAGGCAACTCCGAAGGAGTGAACGAAGTGAATCAAAGAACACAGAGATCACAGAGGATGAGCTGTTTATCATTTGATGTGGTTGAAAAGATTTGTGCGACATCAAATAACATCCGGAGCCTTTCCTATAAATCCATTACATCCTGTCATCCTATCTAAAAATCCGTTTTCGGGTTAAATCCCCCAACGGCTTTTGAACAGGCTCGAAAACGGATTGATGAGAAAAATGTGGGTTCATGCATGAAAAGCACGTTTAGTAGCAAGAGCATTTTAATATGCTTTAGCACCCGAAGATGAGTTAAGTTCCTCACGCGTTTGATTTCTGGAAGATGAAGAGTATTTTCTGCCCAGAATCCGCTGGAGCTTCCTCCATCGAGATTAAGTGCAGTGGTCGGGGCCCATTGTCCAAATATTTGGGGAAGTGAGAGGATTTGACCAGCATCAGCGAGGGTTACTGAAGAGATATAGACGAGGGCGATTTTCCCTTTTGGTCCCATTGCGACGGCCGTGCGGCGAGCGTTGCGTGTGCCATTCAGTCCAGTCACTGGTCGGCCTCTTTCTACAAGCATCGGGCCGCACTGAAGAGCCTGGGCGAGTGGAGGAGCGGTCGAAGAAAATTGTCCTGATCGAATGATCGAGATTTCGCCATTGGTTCGGACGCTTAAAATGCCGCTCAGTAATTTTGCTTTTTCGAAAGGATGTTGGGTCTTGCCGTTCACCACAACTAATCCGACAGGTTCGTAGGTGGAGTGGAAATACGCGCCATTCACGCCTGCGATGACGTTAGATTTTGAGAGGACGCTGGCGAGGGTAGCTGATCCCGGACTCGGGCTGTCGATGACCCGTAATGTGTATCCGCTATCATCGAAGGTCGCGCAGGTGACTCGGGCGAGAAGCGATCCGTTTTGGCATTGAGTTTCAATAACTCGGACTCCAGCGGCAGGTGTTCCGAGCAGTTTTGACTCATGGATCTCCCACTCAGCCTGAGCATGGGCGGCAAGAGCTATCCATGTGCAGGCGCTGATGAGAAGGCGACGGCGCACTTATTCTTCAGAGGCTTTGCTTAATTTCGTGAGGACGCTCAGATCCTCCAAAGTGGTAGTATCACCAGTGATGCTTTCACCAGCGGCGATCTGCTTTAGGAGTCGGCGCATGATTTTGCCGCTGCGTGTTTTTGGAAGAGCTTCGGCAAAGCGAATTTCATCGGGTTTCGCAATGGGGCCGATGGCTTGAGCCACGTGGCGGCGGATTTTTTCCGCCAAATCCTTGGATGCGGACTGACCTTCGCGGAGGATGACGAAGGCAACAACGCCTTGGCCCTTGATTTCATCTGGGCGACCCACTACGGCGGCCTCTGCGACGGATTCATGCCCAACAATCGCGCTTTCGAGGCCACTCGTCGCCCCACTTCATGAATGCACGGATCGCGGTCGGAGCAGTGTAAAGAATCGTAACGCCGAGTTCTTCGATGATTTTCCAAAAGCGATCGGGTTCGGGCCAGTTTGGAGCGCCTTCATAGAGGACGCAAGTGGCTCCATTCGCTAGTGGACCGTAAACGAGATAACTGTGACCGGTGATCCAACCGACGTCGGCGGTGCACCAGTAAATGTCTTCCTCGCGAAGGTCGAAAATATATTTGCTCGTGGCAGCGGTGCCGGTGAGGTACCCGCCGGTGGTGTGAAGGATGCCCTTCGGTTTTCCGGTCGAGCCGCTCGTATAGAGGATGAAAAGGGGATGTTCGCTGTCCACAGGAACAGCTGGGCATTTCGCATCGACGTATTCTGCTTCCCGATGCCACCAAACATCGCGACCCTCCTCGATGTGGATATCAAGACTGGTGCGGCGGGCAACGATCACTCGGCGGACTTGCGAGTTGTCCTTCAATGCGTAGTCCACATTTTGTTTAAGCGAGACGATTTGGCCTCGGCGATATCCGCCATCGGCCGTGACGACTACTTTGGCTCCACTATCAGCGAGGCGATCCTTGATGCTGTCGCTGCTGAATCCGCCAAAGACAACGCAGTGAACCGCTCCGATGCGGGCGCAGGCTAGCATGGCGATGACCGCTTCGGGAATCAGTGGCATGTAAATTAAAACACGGTCGCCTTTTTTGACTTCGTTCCGCTTGAGGATATTTGCAAATACGCAGACCTCGCGGTGGAGTTGTTGGTAGGTGAGTGTGCGGCGTTCGCCGGGTTCGCCCTCCCAGATGATGGCCGCTTTATTGCGACGCGGACCGTCGAGATGACGATCGAGGCAATTTTCGGCGGCGTTGAGTTGTCCGCCTACAAACCACTTTGCAAAGGGCGTCTTCCAATCCAGAACTTGGTTCCATTTCTTTTGCCAAAGAAGTTCAGAGGCCTCGCCAGCCCAAAACTTTTCCGGATTCTTGATAGATTGTGCGTATAGCTTTTTGTAGTCATCAAAGCTTTTAACAACCGCTTTTTTTGAAAACGACTTGGAGGGTTTAAAGACGCGATTTTCTGTGGCGAAGGATTCGGTTTTTTTGGACATAAGGGAGAAAGTTGACTAATCCCAGAATTTTGAGGGCTAGGCAATCAGTTCTCTCAAAAAAGGATTCTTGCCAACAGCGATGGGTTCGGGCCAATGCTCTCTCGTGTTTCAGGTGATATTTAACAAAATCAGCGCTTCCGAAATGGCCGCGCTTCCGAAGGATCTTCAACTCGATTTGCTATCCGAATTCCAATTTCTCCCGGGAGACTTGGAATCGCTGGATAGCGAGCACTTTGGACGGGTCTCGCGTGATGGTCGTTCGCTTCTGCGGTACCGGGCGAAGGATTACCGGATTTATTTTGAGCGTCATGCCGAGGGATTGCTTGTTCACCGCGTGCTGCACAAAAATACGATCCGAGATTTTTTATTCCGCTCCAATCTGCCGCTTGACCAAGAGGATAGCGGGCTTTCAAAGACCAATGATTTCTGGAAACTCATCCATGAAGCCGAGGAGACGCGAGCGTGAGTGTTTTTGCCACTGAGGGCGAACGTTGTCGCGAGTTTCCGGTTGTTGAGAATGGAATATTCCTCGCTCATGCCGGCGTGACGATTTTGCCCAGGCGTGCGGCGGATGCCATGAGCGCGCATGCGCAGGCGAGTTGCCGCCATCACCAAGAATTTGGCGATGTACTTCGCGATGTCGCTCAGACGCGCGCCGTTTGCGCCAATCTCATTGGCGCGGATGCCAGCGAGGTGGCTCTTCTTGGGCCAACTTCGCTAGGGTTGAGCCTTTTTGCCAATGGCTTGAATTGGGCTCCTGGAGACGAGTTGCTTTATTACGGGGACGATTACCCTTCGAATGTTTATCCGTGGATGGCGCTTCAAGATAGAGGCGTTGTGATACGCCCGCTTCGCCCCAATGTTGCAGGGGGAATCACGCCAGAGTTGGTAGAGGAGGCGCTCACACCACGGACCAGACTCGTCGCACTGGCATCCTGTCACTTCTTGAGTGGTCGTAGGATTGATGTCGATGCCATTGGTCGGATGTTGCAGGCGAGGGGAGTGCTGTTTTCCCTTGATGCCATTCAGACCGTCGGGGCCGCTTCGATCAGCGTGAAGCATGTCGATTTTCTGAGTGCGGATGCCCATAAATGGATGCTCGGGCCTTTGGCTATTGGGATTGTTTATGTGGCCAAGCGGAACTTTGAAATCTGTCGGCCGACTTTGCTGGGAGCTTGGAATGTGAAATCCCCCGACTTTGTGGCACAGGATGAGATTGTTTTTGAGGAAACCGCCCGGCGCTATGAACCCGGTGTGCTCAATATCGCCGGCATGTATGGAATGAAGGCCAGCCTGGAAATGCTTTTAGAAGTCGGAATCGATCGCGTGCAGGCTTCCATCCTCGATTGCAGGGATTTCTTAGAATCCTGCCTGAGTGAAATGGGTTTCGAATTTCTTTCTCCCCGTGCTGATGATCCGCTCCGTTCGGGGATCCTAACAGCGAGGCATCCAGTGACGGAAAGCGCTCGTTTATTTGCGGCGCTGGAGGCAGCTAATATCACAGCCTCGCTTCGCTCTAACCGTGCAGGAGAAAAGTGGCTTCGATTCAGTCCCCATTTTTACAACACCAGATCGGAAATGAGCCGCGTTGCGAATGTGCTCGAGGAACAGGTGAGCAAGATCAGATAAAGCTGGCTTCAAGCGCCATTGAGCGATACCGGCGGTGCGCTCCAGACGTGTAGAGCGGGGTTCGAGTGTTCGTACCCAAGAAG
>RFZT01000004.1 GCA_009920585.1 bacterium | reverse complement strand
CCGAGTTCGCGATCAGAAACTGGCCAAATGGCTAGGCTGACAGGCGTGGCTGCATGTTTTACAAATTTACTTTCACCCACCCCTATCAAATGAAATCTGCATACCTATTGAGTAGTTTTTTTCTTCTGCTGGCATCGTCTGAGATGGGGCTGTGCCAATCGGGCTCAGACGACTTTATGGTGGCCCCCATGAGGATCCCGCCAATGGCGCTGAGCACTCTGGCAGCAAGCGCACCAGTCAAGGTGATCCCGCTCACAAGCACTGAATGTAAGGGGAGTGATTCCGGCGCTGAGCACTCCTATAGGAAATCGCCACAAGGCAACCCTAAGCAGCCTCATTAATTGAATATTCGAATCCCAAAACGCACAAGTCGTCTTCCGTCAATTTTCTTAAAGCAAACAACAAAAACACATGAACAATAAAATAAAAATCGGCTGTCTGGCATCGCTGTTTACGGCGGTAGTCGGGGTAACTGGCTGTGTATCGCATCCTGTCAAGCGGATGGGGGAAGTGGTCGGCATCAAGGAGGAAAATATCGCACGCTATAAACAGCTGCATGCGGATTCGAATCCCGGTGTGAGGGATCTTCTCACCAAGTACCATATGAAAAACTTCTCGATCTACCTCCAGAAGATCGATGGCAAGTGGTATGAGTTCAAATATTGGGAATACACCGGCAAAGATTACGAGAGCGATATGGCGGGGATCGCCAAAGAGCCACGCACTATCGAATGGCTCAAGGTCTGCGACCCCATGCAAATACCGCTACCAGGAGCCAAATCATGGAAAAATATGGAGCGCGTCTATTTCAATAAATAATTCCGAGGTCAAAACCTGATGATCAAATTGTCCTTCAAATTCCTCCTTTACTCGGTCTTCGCGATAGCCCCGCTTATTGCGAACGAACCAGTAAAACACTACGAGCCGACGTGGAATTCCTTATCGAATCGGAAAACTCCGCAGTGGCTTCGGGAGGGTAAGTTTGGCATTTATACTCATTGGGGAGTTTATTCCGTTCCAGCTCAAGGGCCGAATGGGACTTGGTATTCGTACTCCATTTACAATTCACCGAATGGGCCTGAGCGAAAATACCAAGAAAAGACCTATGGTCCGCTCGAGAAATTTGGTTACAAGGATTTCATTCCCATGTTCACCGGCGAGAAGTTCAACGCCGAGGAATGGGCGGATCTTTTTCAGAAGTCCGGTGCTCGCTTTGCGGGCCCGGTGGCGGTGCATCACGACGGATTCTGTATGTGGGACACCAAGTATTCCGAGTGGAATTCTCTCAAAATGGGTCCCAAACGTGATGTCGTCGGCGAGCTTGCTAAGGCCATCAAGAAGCGGGATATGAAATTCGTCACGGCATTTAACCATGCCGAGAATTGGTTTTTCTTTCCTACGACGAATAAGAACTTGGATTGCGGGGATCCCCGCTATTCGGGCCTATATGGTCCCATCCATGCGCCGAATGAGCCGCTGAGTAAGGCCTTTCTCGACGATTGGAAAAACAAAATCTTCGAGGTGGTTGATAAATACGACCCCGATTTCATCTGGTTTGACTTTGGATTGAGTATGATCAACGACAGGTACAAGCAGGAAATGCTGGCTTATTTCTACAATAATGCGGAGAAGAACCACAAAGAAGTGGTGGTTACTTACAAATACCATCAATTGCCACCAGGCGCCGGATTGCTTGATTGGGAACAAGGACAAGAATCCGAACTCACCTATTACGCTCATCGATAATCTGGTGGATCGCGTCAGTAAGAACGGCTATCTGCTCCTCAATGTCGGGCCTAAACCCGATGGTACGATTCCCGATGAAGCCAAGGCCTTGTTACTGGGCATGGGCGCGTGGCTTAAGATCAACGGGGAGGCCATCTATGGCACCGTTCCGTGGATCGTGGCAGGTGAAGGCCCGACGAAGTTGGGAAAAAGCGGAGAATTCAACGAGAAGAATGATTTGCACTATACCGCTCAGGACATTCGTTTCACGGTCAAGGACAACAACATTTATGCGATCGTACTCGATTGGCCAACCGAGAGCGTGCTGATCAAAACTCTTGGGTTAATTGGATACAACCAAGCCTTATATCCCGCCGAAATCGCCTCCGTCACAATGTTGGGTGACGACAAGGAATTGAAATGGGAGTTGAAGAAGGAAGGCTTGAAAATCGAACCACCGAAAACGAAGCCGTGTGACAATGCCTACGTCTTCAAAATAGTGCGGCGGCAACCGTTTGATCAGACTTGAAGCAGCTTAGTTAAAACTGCCTTTAAAAAAATATGAAAATCAGATTTGGATCCACCTTATTGGGCATGTTGTTGGTCTTGGTATCATCCGGGATAGCTTCAGCCGTATCGGAACCCGAAGCCAAAAAGAAGGACGCATTGGACAGGTATAACGTCGTTTGGACCTCGCCCAGCAAGGACTACAATGGTTCCATGCCGATCGGGAATGGGGATCTTGCCGCGAATGTCTGGGTGGAGCCGACGGGAGATCTGGTTTTCTATCTCTCGAAAAGTGATGCTTGGAGCGGCGGTGGGCCGGATCCGGAATTGATCAAGCTGGGACGGGTTCGAGTCCGTCTCGATAAGCCTCTCTTTCAAGAGGGTTCGGAATTTCGGAAAGAACTGGATCTCAAATCCGGAAGTATCACTATCCACTCCTCGGTTGGCGATCTGACGCGAGATATTCGTTTCTGGATCGATGCGAATCGGCCAGTCGTTCATGTGGATATCCAGAGCTCGGCCCCATGCACGGCTGAGATCGCCCTCGAAAGTTGGCGCGCCGAGGGGAAATGGCTGCGAGGGGGAGCAGAAAAAGATGTCATCTTGCCGACGGATGGTCAGACGGTGCGGTGGTACCAGAGGAATGCTCGCACCATATTTGTCGAGAGCCTGAAAGGTCAGCACATGGGAGATTTTGTGGATCAATTTCAAGATCCACTCCTGAATCGCACGTTTGGAGGCCTCATCGTTGGTGAGGGACTCAAGGGAAAAGACGATAAAACGCTGGTGACCACGGAGCCGACCCGAAACATTCACTTGAGCATTCATGCGCTCACGGCTCAAACAAAAACCCCTGAGGATTGGGTGGCTCAACTTACGCAGCAACGTCAGGTTACAGATTCCATTCCGATGGAGAAAGCATGGCAGGAGCACGTTAAGTGGTGGGAGTCTTTTTGGCAGAGAAGCTGGATCCATGTCACGCCCGGAGGGGTAGGGGACTTGGTCAAGGCAACGGTGCCGAGCCTGATTCCTTCTAACGCACTCAATTTTCGCTTTGGTATCAGTTCTGTAGGCGGAAACAAATTCCAAGGCAAGTTGGGGAGATCGAGCATATTGAAACGGGCCTTGAATGAGGGCGAAATTAAAGCTCTCGCGAGCGGTCAATCTGAGCTCACCGGATTCAAAAAAGAAGACATTCTATCAACATCAACACCAGAGCTCTATTCAGAGATCAAGGATTCTGCTGCGTGGACGGATTCCCCCGAAATGACCTTTGAGGCGTGGATCAATCCAAACGCAGGGAGCGCGGATGCGAGAATTCTCGACAAGACCATGCCTGGAAACGACGCGGGGATTCTGCTGGATACCTTTCCTGGCGGAAACAGCTTGCGACTGATTGCTGGCAAGAATCGATTCGAGGTCCGCGATTGCTTGAAACTCGGAGAGTGGAATCATGTTGTCGTCGCCGTGGATGCCAATCAACAGAGAGTGGAACTCTATCTCAACGGCAACCGAATTGCCGGCCAAGCGAACACTAATGCCAAAAGTGAGTTGGATGAAACTTTTGAGGTGAGCCGGGCTTATAACCTTCAGCACTGGGTTCAGGCCTGTGCGGGACGTGGTGCCTTCCCGATCAAGTTTAATGGATCCCTGTTTACGGTTGATGGGGTGGATAATTACCAAAAAACTCCGGCGGGAGAATATTATGGTCCCGACTATCGTCGTTGGGGCGGTCCCTACTGGTTCCAGAATACCCGGCATAGCTACTGGCCTATGCTGCAATTCGGAGACTATGACCAGATGGTTCCGCTTTTCACCATGTATCGTAATATGTTGCCGCTCTTGAAAGAGAGAACGCACCGCTACTTTGGTCACGACGGCGTGTTTTTCTCTGAGACGACGCAGATCTGGGGACTCAATCGTGCTAGTGATTTCGGCAAAAACAATACGGGGTTCTATCCGACCTGCGACTATGTGAAATATTACTGGGATGGCGGTCTGGAATTGTCCGCCATGATGTTGGCCTATTACTCAAATACCGAGGACAAGGCTTTTGTGAAGGACACCCTGTTGCCCATCGCGGATGAGGTGGTGAAATTCTACGATCAGCATTATAAGCGGACCCCGGAAGGAAAGTTGAATATCTCACCTTCGCAGGCCCTGGAAACGTGGCATATTGCGGAGAATCCGGCGAGCGTCCTGGCCGGTCTGCGTACCGTTTTGACCGGATTGCTTGATTTGCCTGAATCGTTGACGGCGAGTGAACAAAGAACGCGTTGGCAGCGCCTCCTTGGCGAGTTGATGGAGCTTCCTGTGGCTGAGGAATCAGGCAAGAAATGGTTGAAGCCTGCGCACGTCTTTTCCAACAATAGAAACGCAGAAAATCCGGAACTCTATGCGGTTTTCCCATACCAGATCTATTCTGTCGGAAAACCTGATTTAGAGGTCGCTCGGGAGACTTATACTCGACGCACCCGCAGAGACTTGGGTTGTTGGCGGCAGGACACAATCCAGGCCGCGCTGCTGGGGCTGACCGACGAGGCGAAGACCTCTCTCGTCAAGAATGTCACCACGCAACTTATCGTTCCTGGTGGGAATGAATTAAAAAACCGTCCCCCAAGTCGTTTTCCTGCGTTCTGGGGCCCGAATTTCGACTGGACGCCGGACCAAGATCATGCCTCCGTGATCCTCAGTACGTTGCAGCGCATGCTCATGCAGACCGATGGCAAAGCTATTCGTCTGATGCCCGCTTGGCCTGCGGATTGGAACGCCGACTTCAAACTTCACGCTCCCTTCAATACCACGCTCGAAGGTCGGGTGGAAAATGGAAAAGTGATCGATCTAAAGGTCACCCCAGAATCCCGTCGCAAAGATGTCATTGTAGTGAAATCTACGGATCCTACTTCATCAAAGTAACTTGTGAAAATCTCAATTCATTTTAAAAGGGCTCTTAATGGCGCACTGGTCCCTGATGCAAGGATAAGTTGCGAAGATTCAGGTTTGGTGGTCTGGATACCTGTAAAATAAGAGGAGGCAACCACCTTTTAATTCAGATTTGAAGGCGAAAAAAACAATCCATGAAAAAACAATCCATGAAAAAACAATCCATGATCAAAGGCATCGCTATCTTTGGCATCATCCTCCTAGGAGCTGTCCAGGCAGCATTGGCCGTTCCAATCGAAAATGAGATCCCGGCGGCAGAGATCAAGCCGACCGCCTCCAGTATCTATGGTAGCGGCGCTCAGCTACTGATTGATGGATCCGGACTGAATGGCAACGTCCATGACGGCGACAAATTTGCCAAGACGATGTGGCATTCCACCGGCAAGCCCATGCCCACCGTGCCGGCACCAGGCATCCCCGCCGCACCGGCGTGGGTCCGCTTCGACTTCGCTGCGCCCCAAGACATCAATCAAATTCTCATTTGGAACCATAACCAACAATCCCTCACCAATCGCGGATTCCGCAAAATCCACATCTATGGTAGCACAGACGGAATCGCATGGACGTCCCTTGCCGATTCCGATCTCGCTCAGGGGGGTGACACCGCGCAGCCCGTGGCGCTCTCCGCAAAACAGCCGATCAAGACTGTCATCATCGCTGCT
Source organism: bacterium (assembly GCA_009920585.1). Lineage (GTDB taxonomy): Bacteria > Verrucomicrobiota > Verrucomicrobiia > Chthoniobacterales > Terrimicrobiaceae > UBA967. The sequence goes on along the minus strand of RFZT01000004.1, from coordinate 17,766 downwards.
GAATCAAACTGGGGCGACGACTTCTACGGCCTCAGTGAGGTGAAATTCATCACTCATCGCGACGTCGCTGCAGATGCTATTCCCGCCCCCTCATCGGTCATCATTTCTGATTTTCCGTTCGCCTGGGATGCTGAGAACAAAGCTCACCGCCAAGTGGAACTCTCTCTCGTCGGTGCGCCGCTCTACGAAGCCGCCGAAGTCATCGTTGCCTGCGGTGGCGAACGCACGACAACCCACTTGGAGCTCGACTCTCATGGCCGACGCAAGATGGTGCTTCCGCTGCCCGCGGGCAAGGCCGACACCCGCGCCGCCAATGCCAAGGTCACCGTCACCGTGACTACCCCGCGCTGGAGCAAGTCCGCAGAAGGCACCATCGAACCGGCAAAAACTTGGCCGAATCTTGAAGAAGTCGTGGTCATCATCAAAACCCATTACGATATTGGTTTTACCCGCCGCGCCGGGGAAGTTGTGAACTACTACCGCACAAGCATGATTGACAAGGCTATGCAGATCATGGAACAAGGCAAAGATCAGCCCGCCTCCCAGCAGTTCACGCTCACCAGCCCCGGTTGGGTCATGTCCAAGGTCCTTGACGACTGGCAGGGGCAGACCGCCGAACGCAAGTCCATGTTGGACTCCTATGTCAAGTCCGGCCGACTCCGTTTCCATGCACTGCCATTCTCGCTGGAATCCGACGCCTGCGAACCTGAGGAAATGGCTCGAGGTTTCGGCTTCACCACCGACCTCTGCCGCCGCTATGGCCTACCGCTGCCGATCTCTGGAAAAATGACCGATGTCCCCAGCCACGGCAGCGCGCTCGCCACCGTTCTTGGCAATAGCGGCGTCAAGTTCATGCACATCGGTTGTAACTGGCCCTCCAGCTATGTCAGAACCCCCGGTCTCTTCTGGTGGGAAGGCCCCGACGGCTCCCGCGTGCTTACCTTCTACTCCAGCAACTACGGCACTGCCACTGGCTTCAATTACGTCTATGGCGGCACCGATCCCAATACGGGCCACAACTTCATCCCTCCGGATGACTGGAAATACAGGATCTGGCCTGCTATCATCGTTACTCTGGACAACACCGGTCCGCCACCCGCCGCGGAAGTAATCAAACTTTTTGAGGAAGCCCGCCGCCAGCTCCCCGGCATCAAAATCCGTTTCGGCACGATGGACGACTTTGCCAATGACTTCCTCGCCACCAAGACCGAACTGCCGGTCGTGAAGGGGGAGATGCCGGACACCTGGATCCACGGCATCATGTGTGACCCCGGCGGCAGCAAGCTCTCCCGCACCATCCACCCGCTCATCGCCTCTGCCGAAGCCCTGCACACGCAGCTCGGTCTATGGGGTGTTGCCCAGCCCTCCATCGCCAAGGAGGTTGCCACCGCCTACGAAAAAATTCTCCTCTACGGCGAACACACTTGGGGCACCTATCATAGTATCGAACAATTCGGGGACAATTTCAAAAATGCCAATCGCGATGTCGTCGCCACTCTCGAAGCCTCTTGGGAAGACAAGACCGACTACATCCGCGCCGCAGCCAAGATTACCCACACCCTTGCCGACGCCGACCTAAAAGCCCTCGCCGACAACGTCAATGCACCCGCCGGCAGCACTATCGTCTATAACTCGCTGCCTTGGCCGCGTTCCGGCAGAGTGGAATTCGGAGGCAAGACATTCTTCGTCAAGGATGTGCCGCCCTGCGGCTACAAGGTTGTTCCGACCGATCCGACGACTTCGAGCGACCGATCCGATTCCATTTCCACACTCGATAACAAATTCTTCAAAATCACCCTCGACCCTGCCCGCGCCTCTATCACCTCTCTCGTGGATAAACGCACCGGTCGCGAGTGGGTGGACGCCGCCGCTGAGCGCGGTCTCGGACAATATCTCAACGAACGATTCACCTACGAGCAGACGGCCAAGTATTGTCGCGACTACATGCAAGGCCGCTGGGGCAACAATCTCACGAGAGAACTGCATAAACCGGGCATGATCTCGGAGAAAAAGGTTCCCTACCGCGCCACCACCTCGGCGAACGGCACGGTGACAATATCCGGCGACACCGCCACGCTCGAATGTCCTGCTGACCCCGCCAATCACATGCCAGCCACGGCGTTGCGCATCACGTTACCGCAGGATCAGCCATTCATCGAAATCGAACTCACCATCAAGGATAAAGCCAAGGACAACTGGCCGGAAGCGGACTGGCTTTGCCTGCCGTTCAAGATCACCAACCCGCAGTTCCGCGTGTATCGCCAACTCGGCTCGATGAATCCCGTCACCGACATTCTCACCGGTGCCAACCGCGATATGTTCTCCGTTGGCCACGGCGTGACGATCACCGACGCCGATGGCTCCGGCATTGCGATCAGCCCCCTTGACCATCCGCTGGTCTCACTCGACCGCCCCGGCTGCTGGCAGTTCTCCAAGGATGCCGCGACTTTCACGCCCAAGAAGCCGATCGTTTACCTAAACCTCTACAACAACCAGTGGAACGTGAACTTCCGTTATTGGTATCCCGGCACATGGAGCTCACGCGTCCGTCTCTGGACCTTCGACGCCAAGACGCCAGCCGACGACGTCATTGCCACGCCAGCGCTTGAAGCTCGCAACCCACTACTCGCAGTCTCCGCAACAGGGAAAGGCAAAACGCTCCCCACCGAGCAAACCGGTATCAGCCTTTCTCGCAAAGGCACCATCGTCACCGCCTTCGGTCAGAACCCCGACAGTGCCGGCACGCTCCTGCGCGTCTGGGAACAGGCGGGCACTTCCGGTGAGCTCACCGTCACCCTTCCCGCTGGTGCGAAATTCGCAACCGCTGCACCGGTCAACCTCCGCGGTGAGAAGACCGGCGAACCCATAAAAATCACCGACGGCAAGTGGACCTTTATTCTCAACGCATACGCCCCCGCCAGCTTCGTGCTGGAATGATCCATTGGAAATAACGGCAGGAAAACACGGACCCGTTGATGAAAACGACAACCTGCATCAAACCCTATTTTGAATAACAAGAAATGAAAGTCCCCACGCAATGATTGTACATATGAAATGGCTGATGGTGTTTGCCTGCGCCGTGGCTCCGGCGTTGGCTGCGGAAAATGCCGAACCGTCGGCGCCCCCGGTGGTTTTTTCGCTTGCTCAGGTAGAGAAACTGGCCGGAACGGATGGTTTCAAACCGTTTGATGGCAACCCCGTGATAAAACTAGGCGCGAAAGGCGAGTGGGATGCAGGTGCCCTGGGTTCGATGACTGTACTGAAGGTTGGCGAGGTGTTTCATATGTACTACGAGGCGTGGGGTGTTCGCGGCAACAACACCGGCGCCCCTCACGCTGATTACGCCAGTATCCAGATCGGCCATGCCACCTCGCGCGACGGCATCCATTGGGTCAAGGATCCCGCCAATCCCGTTTTGCCCAGTGGCGCTGGCAGTGATTGGGATCACAACGGCACGTGGGACCCATATGTCCTCCACGAAGATGGCGTGTTCAAGATGTGGTACGGCGGAGGTCTCGACGGTCGCTCCGGCTGGGGCTACGCGGTTTCCAGCGATGGAACCCATTTTCAGAAGAAAGGGCGTTTGCCCACGCCGTCGGCTGACCTGAATCACGTCGAGGACGACCATGTCGTGCATGACAAGACCTCGGGCCGCTACTTCATGTATTACTGGGACCGAAAGCACGAGCCAATGGGCTTGTTCCGCGCCCAGTCGCCGAATGAGACCGATTTCGATTTCGCCCACGCGGAGCCGATCCGCATCGATGGTTTGAAGTATCCGGCGATGTACAAATTCACCCATGTGTTTCAGGACGGCGACCAGTGGAATATGTTCTTTGCCGAGTTCGTCCGCCCCGGCTGTAAAGGCTGTCACACCGGCTACGCGACCTCGTCCGATGGACTCCAATGGACCGTGAAAAACCCAAATATTCTTGTCGGCCAGGACGGCGAGATGCTCAAGATCGCTGACGACCTGTGGCTGATGTTCTACGGACCGGACGGCTTTTTTGACCAGGCCGGCTGCGACATCCGCGTCGCGCTTTTCAAAGGGAAATTCATGGACATGGCGCATTGAACATTAACTCTGTTTGCAAAACGCAAAATAGAGAAATAGATACATGAAACTCACCTCCTTCGCCCTCGCCGCTTGGTTATTGGCACCTCTGGCCGCGCTGCACGCCGCCAATGTGGCCAACCTGCGTTGCGAATACTTAAAAGAACCACTCGGGATCGATTTTGCCGAACCCCGCTTGAGTTGGGTGGTTGAGGGCGGAGACCAGAAGACCGAGGACAGGGGACAGAAGCAGATTGCCTATCAGGTGCTGGTGGCTTCAACACCGGAGCTGCTTGCCAAGGATCTGGGCGATCTTTGGGACAGTGGCAAGGTGGCGTCCGGGGACTCCACGCAGGTTCCCTACCAAGGCAAGACCCTCGCCACCGCGCAGACCTGCTATTGGAAAGTTCGCTTCTGGGATCAAAAAGACCAGGCGGTTCAGTGGAGCGATGTCGCGTCGTGGACGATGGGGGTGATGTCATCGGGCGATTGGAAATCCAAGTGGATCGGGGCACCGGATGCGAAGGTCACCGAGGGCAAGAATGTGCCTAAAGCAAATTCTGCACCCAAGCCAAATTCCACGGTGATGGTGCGTCGCGAATTCACCGTGAAGCCGGGATTGCGCCGGGCGCTCGTGAACGTCTGCGGCCTAGGTGAATACGAGATGACACTGAACGCAGCCAAGGTCGGTGACGATCTGTTTCCCTCGGGCTGGACCCAATACAAAAAGACTTGCCTGTATGACACCCATGACATCACCGCGAAGCTGCGCACCGGCACCAACGATCTCGCGCTGCTTCTCGGTAACGGCAGGTATAACGTCATGGGTGGTGCCGGACGCTACTGTCAAGCCCGTGGCTCGTTCGGTCCTCTCAAGGCCATTGCGCAAGTGAGGCTCGAATACGCTGACGGCACGACCGAGATCATCGGCACGGACGAGAGCTGGCAGGTTAGCGACGGCCCCATCACATTCTCCTGCACCTACGGCGGCGAGGATTACGACGCACGCTGGAAGCCGCAGTGGGAACCGGCGAAGATCGTGGCGGGGCCCGGCGGCGAGTTGAAGGGGCTTTCCTGCGCCGCGCCGCCGATCCGGACGTATGACGTGTTGAAGTCGGTCAAGCTCACGAATAACGTGTTCGACCTTGGCCAGAATGCGTCGTTGATGCCACGTCTGACTGTGAAAGGCCCTGCTGGCGCCTCAGTGAAAATCACTCCCTCCGAGTTGCTCAAACCCTCCGGTGAACTCAACGATGATATGTGCAAAGAGCAAGCTTACTGGCACTACACCCTCGCTGGCACGGGCACGGAGACGTATTTTCCAAAATTCTTTTACCGAGGCGCGCGTTACCTGAAAGTCGAGTGTGCCGGTGGCGCAGAACTCGTCGATATCGAAGGCGTGGTCGTGCATTCGTCGGCCGAGCCGGTTGGTGAGTTCAGTTGCTCGAACGAGCTTTTCAATCGCATCCGCACGCTCGTCCGCTGGGCCCAACGCTCCAACATGATGAGCGTGCTCACCGATTGCCCACATCGGGAGAAGCTCGGATGGCTGGAGCAGTATCATCTCAATGGGCCGGCGCTGCGCTACGGATTCAATCTGGCCACGCTGTTCACCAAGGCGATGAACGACATGGCGGACTCGCAGTTGGAGAACGGACTCGTGCCGAACATCGCGCCAGAATACATGAAATGCACAGGTGCATTCCGCGACTCGCCTGAATGGGGCAGTTCCAGCGTGCTGGTGCCTTGGCAACAATACGAGTTTGACGGCGACCTCACCTTGTTGCGCCGTTACTACGACATGATGCAGCGTTATATTGCCTACCTCGGCAGCCAGGCGAAAAATCACATCCTCGAACAGGGGTTGGGCGACTGGTATGACATCGCGCCGAACGGTCCGGGAGCCTCGCACAACACCCCGAAAGCGTTATCCGCGACGGCAATTTACTACGAAGACGTGACCGTGATGACCCAAGTGGCGAAACTCCTCGGTCGCGACGATGATGTGCGCCGCTACGAAGAACTGGCTGGGGAAATCCGACTGGCTTTTCACGCCAAATTCCCCGAACTGCCAGCCTCGCAGACCGGCCGTGCGATGCCGTTGGTCGTCGGGCTGGTCGAACCGGCGCAGCGCCAAGCGGTGCTCGACGCTTTGGTTCGTGACGTGGAGCAAAAGGGATTGACCTCCGGTGAGGTCGGCTACCGGTATCTGCTGCGCGCCCTGGCCGATGGCGGCAGGTCGGATGTCATCTTCGCCATGAATAACCAGTCCGATAAACCCGGTTACGGTTACCAGCTTCGGCTAGGCAAAACCAGCCTGACCGAGGGATGGAACGGCGGCTCGTCGCAGAACCATTTCATGTCGGGCCAAATCATGGAGTGGTTCTATCACGACCTTGCCGGGATACAGTCCGCGCAGCCCGGCTTCAAAGCAATCACCATCAAGCCAGCCATCGTCGGTGATCTCACTTGGGTGAAATCCCATTACGACTCACCCTACGGGCGCATCGTCAGCAACTGGAAGCGTGATGGGAATAAACTTTCAATGGATGTGACTATCCCAGGAAACACCACGGCGACCGTCTTCGTTCCGGCCAAAGATGCCGCCGCAGTCACCGAATCCGGCAAGCCGGCTGATAAGGCCGACGGTGTGAAATTCCTGCGTATGGAAAACAATGTAGCGGTCTATGCCGTAGGCTCGGGAACCTACCAATTCCAGTCTACCATGCCAGAAACCGTCAAACAAAACGCAGAGAAAGACTCCAAATGAAACGCAGGAACACAATTGCAGTTCTCATTCTAACCTCGCTGCTGCTGGTGCCGCTTGCTGCGCTGCAAGCTGAGGTGACGAACCTGCGCTGCGAATACCGCACCGATCCACTTGGTATTGATGCCGCGAAGCCGCGGCTGAGCTGGATACTTACGGATGGCAGGGGGAAGCGAGAGTCCCGGGGACAGAAGCAGACTGCCTACCAAGTCCTCGTGGCCTCGACTCCGGAGCTGCTCGCCAAGGGCCAGGGTGACCTTTGGGACAGCGGCAAGGTGGCGTCGGACGCAACGACTCAGATCGAATATGCTGGAAAACCGCTACCCAGCCGTCAGCAATGTTTTTGGAAAGTGAAGACGTGGCTCAGCGACGGGGCCCGTTCCGAAAGCAAACCTGCATCCTGGGAAATGGGCTTGCTAAAGCCGGACGATTGGAAGGCCAAGTGGATCGGTTACGATGCCGCGTATCAGACGCAGCCTGATGCGTCGTTTACCACCGCTGGGTTAAAATGGGTGCGACCCAACCAATCGAAAGCGGCAACCTTCACCATCAACAAGGACTTTGACTTGCCGACCGACCGCAGCGTGCGCCGGGCCGTGCTTGCATTGTTTGCCGATAACGAATGCACCGCCGCCGTCAACGGTAGCAAGGTCGGCACCGCAGTGCGCTGGGAGGCGACTGCCCGACTGGACGTTGCAAGCCGGTTGAAGCCGGGCGCCAATACGATCTCCCTGGCGGTTTCCAACAGTGACTTCCTGGTCGCATCAGTGATCGGACGCCTGATCGTTCAGTTCACAGAAGGCGCCGACCTAGTAATGCCAGTCGATACGACGTGGACCGTCACGGCGGGTGGCGAATTCAAGCTCGAAGCCGCGGGGACGCCCTGGGGCACGCCCGCGATGAACGATCATCCACGCATTCCCGCGCCTTACCTGCGCAAGGAATTCATGGTCGAGAAGAAGGTCAAGCGCGCGACCGCCTATGTTACGGCACTCGGGGCCTATCAGCTGCACCTCAATGGCCAGCGCGTCGGGAATGATGAGCTGACGCCCGGATGGACCGAATTCAAAAAGCGTGTTCAGTATCAGACTTACGACGTTACCGCCCAGGTCTGTTCCGGCAAGAATGCACTCGGCGCGATCCTCGGTGACGGATGGTATGCCAGCGATTTGGCATTCACTGGGAAACGGAACTACTACGGGGGAAAACCGCGATTGCTGGCCCAGTTGATCATCGAATACACTGACGGCAGTACCCAGACGGTCGCCACCGATGCTGACTGGAAGGCGGCCTATGGTCCCATCCGCCATGCCGACCTCATGATGGGCTGCGAGTACGACACCCGCCTGGCCATGCCGGGTTGGGACAAAGCTGGATTCGCCGATGCCAATTGGTCGCAGGTAAACGAAGGTCGGTCAGACGAGACGGGCGGCGCGGCCGATGTTACGGCCAAGGTCGCCGCTGCGGTGAAAGAAGGCCGCTTATCATTTATCGTGGCGAACAATTCGCTCGGCGGTGATCCGAGTTTTGGAAAAGTGAAAGCGTTGGATGTTACTTACCGCCTCGGAGGCCAGGAAAAAAAGCAGACTTGGGGCGAAGGGAAAACAGTGGCGTTGGAGGGGGCGGATTTAAAAATTCTCAGTGCCATTTACGGAAGCGAGCTCCCGAGTAGTAGCTTGATCGTAGAAGCCGCCAATGCTGAACCCTCCCGCCGCCATGAAGAGTTGCCGACGCTCAGGCTGACCGAATCCAAACCCGGCGTTTTCATTTTCGATCTCGGCCAGAACATGGTCGGTTGGGCGAAGCTCAGGTTGCGCGGTAGTGCCGGACAGCGGATAACGGTCCGCTATGGCGAGATGCTTAACCCGGATGGCACGCTCTACACTGCCAACCTGCGAGGTGCTACGGCGACGGACTATTTCATCCTCAGCGGCAAGGGTGAGGAGACCTTGGAACCGTACTTCACCTTTCACGGGTTCCGCTATGTCGAGCTCCGTGGACTTGCCGCCAAACCGGATCCCGGTGCCGTGACCGGCATCGTCATTCATTCGGCCATGGAACGTACTGGGACATTCGAGTGCTCGAGCCCCCTGATCAATCAACTCTATCACAATATCATCTGGGGGCAGAAGGGTAATTACCTTGAGGTCCCCACCGATTGTCCGCAGCGCGACGAGCGTGCCGGCTGGTCCGGGGATACCCAGTTCTTCATTCCCACCGCAGCCTATAATTTCAATGTTGAGCCATTCTTCACCCGCTGGCTGACCACGATCTGTGAGGATTCGCAGCACGCCGACGGATCAATTGCGAATGTCTCTCCCGACCTCAACATGGGCAGTGGCGTTACGGCTTGGGGTGATGCGGGGCTGATTTGCACCTACAACATCTATCGAGCCTATGGCAACACCCGGGTCATAGCCCAGCACTTCCCAGCCCTCGAGCGCTTAATGGCATGGTACGCCACCAAGAGCAATGGACTAGTCCCCAAAATAGGCGGTTTTGGCGACTGGTTGAATCTCGGCGGCAGCGCCAGCCGAGAGGTGATCGACACGGCCTATTATGCCTATCAGGCCGAGTTAATGGCGGAGATGGCACAAGCCATCGGCAATGCTGAAGCGGCTACGAGGTACGCCAAGCTGCATGACGACATCAAGTCGGTCTTCGCCGGTTTCTTCGATGCGGATGGAACGCTGCGTGGCTGCAGCCAGACAGGATATGCCCTGGCGTTCTCGATGAATCTCGTTCCGGCCGGGTTGAGGGAGAAGGCGGCAGAAAAGTTCGTCGGCGAGATCAAGCGTTTCAACTGGCATCTGGCGACCGGCTTCATTGGCACACCGAGGTTGTTGCCCGGCCTGCATGAGGCGGGGCAGGATGCCTCCGCGTACCGCCTGCTGCTGCAGGAAACCTACCCGTCGTGGTTGTTCCAGGTGAAGCTCGGTGCCACCACCATGTGGGAGCGCTGGAATGGCTGGACGCCGGAGCATGGTTTCGAGGCCATCACCATGAACTCATTCAATCATTACGCATTTGGTGCGGTGGGCGAGTATCTTTACGCCGGCTTGGCCGGCATCTGCGCGGAGAGTCCAGCTTATAAACAGATCCGAATCCAACCAACGCTTGGTGATGGCATCACCTGGGTGAATTCTGGATTCGATTCCCCTTGCGGCCACATCGTCAGCAATTGGGCCGTCGAAGGTGGCAAGTTGACGATGGATGTCACCATCCCCATCAATACGACAGCGACGGTTTATGTCCCTGCCAAGGATGCTGCCGGCGTGTCCGAATCCGGCAAGCCGGTTGACCAAGCAGGCGGCGTGAAATTTCTGCGCATGGAAAACAATGCGGCTGTTTATGCGGTGGGTTCTGGGACCTACCGATTTCAGTCCAGGCTCATGGAGACCATCAAGTGAAGCATCAACGGAAAATTCATTTGATTCAGAAAATGCGAATGGCGCTCATTCCGTGGGCGCTTTGCGGCGCTACCTTGGCTGCGGGTGAGATCGAAAAGAATTTTGTCAATCCGCCGGACTCCGCGCGACCCGGGGTTTACTGGTATTTCCTGAACGGTAATCTCAATGCCAAGGAGATGACCGCTGACTTGGAATCCATGAAGGCGGCGGGTCTTGGCAATCTGGTATTTCTTGAAGTGGACATCGGCAGCCCACCAGCTGGTCCGGTGAAGTTCATGAGTCCCAACTGGCAGGAACTTTTCGTTCAATCCGTCCGCGACGCCGAGCGCCTGGGTATCGACATCAGTCTCGGGATCGGGCCGGGTTGGTGTGGCAGCGGCGGTCCTTGGGTCAAACCGGAGCAAGCCATGCAGCATCTTGTCTTCAGTTCGGTTGACCTCAAAGGACCGCAGCGTTATTCGGCCAAACTTCCCGTGCCGATCCAACGCCAGACACCGTGGCACTCGATGGCCAGCCCGTTTTACGAGGATGTGGAGGTCGTGGCCTTCCCCAGTCGCAAACCGCTAATTACGGACATCAATGAGAAGGCGCTTTTCAACCGAGATCCGTATTCCATAAGGCACGCGATAAAGTCGCCTGTTAAACCGTATCTGCCAACCTCGGCAAGCTATGTGGAACCGGGGCCGATGGATATCATTCAGCCGGATCAAATCGTGGATCTAACAAAGCAGCTTAATCCCGACGGAACACTCAACTGGGATGTCCCCGCCGGAGATTGGACGATTGTCCGCATGGGACGCAGAGTCACAGGTGCGAGCAGCCGGCCCGCGCCTTCCACCGCGATCGGCTTGGAGTGCGACAAGTTTGACGTAAAGGCGTTGGACGATCATCTCAGCCACTTCGTCGGAATTCTACTGAATAAGATAAGTCCGCGTGCGAAAGAGCACGGCTTGACCACCCTGCACATGGATAGCTGGGAATCGGGTTCGCAGAACTGGACGCCATCGTTGCTCGACGAGTTCAAGAAGAGACGCGGCTATGATGCCCGGCCGTGGCTGCTTGCTTACACGGGACGGGCTGTGCAAAGTCTTGAACAGTCGGAACGATTTCTCTGGGACCTTCGGTTGACCGCTCAAGAACTGGTGCTGGAGAATCATGCTGGAGTCGTGAAGCAGTATGGCCACCAAAACGGGCTCTCACTTTCGATCGAGCCCTACGACATGAACCCTGCCGGCGACCTCGATCTGGGCGCGGTGGCGGATGTCCCGATGGCGGAGTTCTGGAATAAGGACGTGGATTCGGCTTACAGCGTTTTCGAGGCGACCTCCATCGGTCATGTGATGGGAAAAGCCATCGTATCCGCTGAATCCTTCACCTCCGGAGGGGCGTTGGATGCTTATCCGTGGTCGTTGAAAAACCAGGGCGACTGGGCATTTTGCGTGGGCATCAACCGTTTTGTGTTCCACACCTTCGCGCACCAAGCGCTGGGCGATGCATACAAGCCAGGCATAGCCTTCGGGCCGTATGGCGTGCACTGGCACCGCAATCAGACTTGGTGGCCCTTGGTTTCGGCTTACCACCGCTACATCACCCGCTGCTCAGAGCTGCTCCGCCAAGGTGTCACGGTTTCGGACGTGCTGTATTTAACACCAGAAGGAGCACCCCATATCTTCCTGCCTCCACCTAGCGCGTTGGAGGGCAGCGGCGTATTGGCGGACAAGAAGGGTTATGGTTTTGATGGATGCTCCCCGAAGATCCTTATGGCACGAGCTGAAGTGAAGGATGGGCTCATCACGTTCCCTGAAGGAAGTTCCTACCGGATGATGGTCTTGCCGCAGGTTGAAACGATGACTCCGGCGCTACTCGCTAAAATACGGGACATGGTGAAAGCTGGAGCCACCATTGTCGGCACACCGCCGGTCAAATCACCCAGCCTCTCGGGTTATCCCGCCTGCGACGAAGAGGTCAAAAACCTCGCCCAGGATCTCTGGGGCAGCCTCGAAGCACCGACCACGGCGACCAAGCGCAGCTATGGCAAAGGCGCTATCCACTGGGGCGGTGAATTGTCGCCAGCGAACCAGGCGACCCTTTATCCTAACTATGACCAGACAGCGGCTCTGTTGAAGGAGATGGGCGTGAAGGAAGATTTTACCGCAACTGGTCCCGTGCGTTACGGGCACAGGCGCACCAACGATCAGGATATTTACTTTGTGTCTAATCGGACCGGCGCTCCGATCAAGGCGGACTGCCGCTTCCGGGTTGGCCAAGGCAGCGCGCACCTCTGGGATCCAGTTACCGGCGAACAGCGGCCGTTGTTGCAATTCGAGCGGGCCGATGATTTGACGGTCATTCCCATGGAGTTCGATGCTTTCCAGAGTTTCTTTGTCGTGTTTGATAGGAAGGGCGAAGCGACCGCATCGAAATCGGAAAAGAATTTTCCGGAATTAAAGCCGATCCAGGAACTTTCCGGAGCTTGGGACGTTTCGTTTGATCCGAAGTGGGGCGGGCCTGAAAATATTACTTTTGAAACCCTGCAGGACTGGACGAATCGACCTGAGGTGGGGATCAAGTATTATTCGGGCATCGCGACCTATCGAAAAACTTTTCAGGTTTCAGGTCTCCCGTCTCCGGTTTCCAAAATCCTCTTGGATCTCGGCACGGTTCACGATATGGCGCGGGTGAAACTCAACGGCAAGGACCTTGGTGTGATCTGGTGCGCGCCGTGGCAAGTCGAGGTTAGCGACACCCTTAAGGATGGTGAAAACCTGCTTGAAATTGAAGTGGTCAACCGCTGGCCAAACCGCATGATCGGCGACAAGCAACCCGCCGATGCGAATGTGCGCGAGGTTAACGGCCCGCCAGGCTTCCTCGGTGGACAAAAAATCAAAGCCGGGCGCTACACCTTCAGCACAAACGATCCCTACAAAGTAGGTTCAGCACTACTCCCGTCCGGGCTGCTTGGGCCGGTACAGATTCAATCCATGTTAACTCAAATCAATCCATGAAACAACTTCTCATCCGATCTCTATTTGTCGCTGGCTTCACCGCCGCAAATCTTAGTGCGCAAGAAGCCCCCGTGTCTCACACTCTATGGAGTTTTGATTCGCGGGAGCAGTTGGGAGTCGTAGATTCTCCGCAGCATCCGTTGAGTTTTGTGGACGGAGTTCGGGGAAGGGCTCTCGTTTTTGACGGCTACAACACGGAGGTGGTGTGCGCTCCTCAGAAATCGCCGGTTCTTGGAGAACGCTTCACGATCTCGGCGTGGGTGGCCCCGCAAGAGTATTCATCGAATCTCTCGGCCATCATCAATCGACAACAGGACTTCCTGAAGGGCTATTTTTTCGGCATCAATCAGGTGGGGCAACTGGTCGGCTCCATGGCCATGGATTCGGGTTGGAAGACCTGCCTCTCGGCGAAGTCCATCCCGCTGCTGAAGTGGTCGCACGTGACGATGGTCTGCGATGCGAGCAAGGGAATCGCGCTGTATATTGACGGCGAGCCAGCAGGGGAGATCGCCTTTTCGGGACATCCGGTTCTTGCGGACGATGCGGAGACATGCATCGGCAAAACGCAGGTGAAAATGAACCCAGCCCTTACGGAAAGGAAGACGAGCAAGGCCATAGTGTCCTTGATGTATTTTAACGGCCTCATCGACGAATTAGATCTTCGCGGCGCGGCGCTCAGCGGGGAGGAGGTTCGGCAAGCTTTCAAGCTGACTCCGGTCGCGAACATTCAGCCGCTGCAATTCCAGAAAATGCCATCGGGCAGCGATGAGCCACGGCCGTTTGGCGCGTATTACACCAAGCTCAAGTATGCACCCGGTTGGGACGCGCGCTGGGAGGGAAGTGACCTGCCGGATGTGGTGGTGCGCTTCACCGGGAGTCCCGTGAAACTCGTGTTCTGGCGCGGGACGGGTTACATCCCTGCGATGGTCAGTGAGAATGGTATCTGGATGACGGATCAAAGTGGCGAGAACTTTGGAACCGGTGAGTGCTATGAAGCCATGGGAGACAAGCAGTGCCGCTACTCTCATGTTCGCATCATCGAAAATACGCCGGCTCGTGTGGTGATTCATTGGCGCTATGCCTTGGCTTCCATTACGCATAAGATTTTATGGGAAAGCGACACCTATCCAGGCGATTGGATGGATGAATATTGGACCGCCTATCCTGACGGAGTCGTGGTTCGCAAGCAGGTTCTCTGGAGCGAATTTAAAAACCCCGGGGCCTATCAATTCCAAGAGACAATCTTATTCAACCAGCCCGGAACCAAGCCCCAGGACAATGTGGAGTCTGAGGCTATCACCTTCATGGACATGGCCGGCAAAAAGGCAAGCTACTCATGGGAAAATGGCGCTCCTAAGAATTTCCCCGAACCCAAATTCAAGCCCATCGAGATGGTGAACTTCAAGTCGAAATACCGGCCCTTCAGCATCCACCACTCCGAGAGGATCACCCGCCCGTTTCCTTTCGGCTGGGTCAAGGACTACTCGACCTTTCCCTGTTGGAACCACTGGCCGGTCTCGCAGATTCCCAGTGATGGAAGAAACGCCCAAGCATTCGATAAGCCCAGCCACTCGTCATTGACCGCCGTAAACGGCGATCAGCAGAAGTATGAGAAATTTCCCGATGGGACCATCCGCGTGCGCTCGCTCATGGGTATGACCAACCAACCCATCGATTCTCTCTTGCCACTCGCCCGCTCCTGGAATGCGGCTCCCCGACTGGAAACCCAATCTGCGGGGTATGTCTATTCCGGATACGACGCGTATCAACGCGCCTATCTTTTTGAAAAACAGGGAGTGGATGGCCGCGAACTCACCTGCAAAATCCTCGCCTCGCCCGAGTCTCCAGTCTCCAACCTCTGCCTGGTCATTAAAAACTGGGGCTCCTCGCCCGCCTCAATCAGCCATAACGGCCAGAAAGTGTCCGCAAATGATTGCGCGACCGGTTTGGTCAGAACCTTGGAAGGCACACAAACCCTGACGATCTCTGTAAAATGATCCGTAGCTCCCCTCTGCCCTGTTCGGTCGGTGCAACTTCTGACCCAAATCCTGAAAGCTGGCAAATGATTCTCATAAAAAGAAACACCATAAAAAGAAACACCATGAAAAGAAACACCATGAAAATATGCTCGTTAATCGCCGTCTTACTGGTCCTTCTCAACGGAGCTCAGGTCAGGGCCGCAGACATCGTGCCCGTCATTACTGGGGGTGACTGGACCCAGCACGCCGCATCCGGTCAAACAGAGATCAATGGGACGCAATTCACGGTCGCCTTTCCGGGGCTTCCTGCCGGAGCTTACACTGTCATTGTCGAGGCGGCTGAAATCTATTTTGCGCAGCCCGGCCAAAGGGTGATGGATGTGTCGAGTGGACCAGTCGTTATCGCCAAAGGTTGGGATGTATTTCAGGAGGCCGGTGGGAAGAATAAGACCGTCGCGAAGAGCGTCACGGTGCAGCATGCCGCTGACGATATCGGAGGCCCGCTTGGCGTGACATTCCAAGCGACGGTAAATAAAGCCAAATTTTCGGTCATCCGCATCAAGGCGGCCGATGGAAAACAAGTGGCGCTCGCGGATGCGGCCAACTTCAAGCAAGCGCCGGATGATTTCGGGAGTCAGGTGCCAGTCGTTTCAGGCCCTGAAATCTGGAAAGACACGACGCAAAGCCCTGAGGCGCGCACCGCAGATCTCATCAAGCGACTGTCACTGCGCGAGAAGGTCAGCCAACTCGTGTGTGGCGCAGTGGCCATCAAGCGCCTTGGTATCCCTGAGTATAACTGGGAGAGCGAGGCTCTACACGGCGTCATGGCGCACGACCAGGTGACCGTGTTCCCTCAACCCATCGGCAACGCCGCTTCGTTCAACAACGCGCTTTGGCAGCAAGCGAGTGACGTGATCAGCACCGAGGGGAGAGCCAAATTTAACGAAACATTTCGCAAGCAGGGCGGCTCAACGGTCTTCCAAGGCATCTGTTACTCAGCACCCAATATCAATATCTTCCGCGATCCACGCTGGGGCCGAGGACATGAGACCTATGGTGAGGATCCGTATCTGACAGCGCGTATGGGCATTGCCTATGTGGAAGGGCTTCAAGGAAAGGACCCTCACTACATCAAAACGGTAGCAACTCCCAAGCATTACGCGGTTCACAGCGGTCCGGAGTCCCTTCGACATGTGTTCGACGCCAATGCTAACGATCAGGATCTTTGGGAGACTTATCTCCCAGCGTTTGAAGCCTCCATCGTCGAAGGCAAGGCATGGTCCATCATGGGCGCATACAATCGCTTCCGTGGCGAATCCTGTTCCTCGAGCCAACTCCTTCTGAACGACATCTTGCGCGGCAAATGGGGCTTCAAGGGCTATGTGATTTCCGACATGGATTCCGTCAGCGACATTTGGGCTTCCCACAAACTGGAAAAGAACGCGGCGGGCGCTTCGGCTCGGGCGATCAAGAATGGCATGGACATGTGCATGGGAGGCATGTCCATGGGAGGTGGCACCTACATGGCGTTGACAGAGGCAGTCAAGAATGGGCTTTGCACGGAGGCGGATGTGGACCGCGCCTTGGCACGTTCCTTGAATGTCCGCTTCCGCCTCGGATTGCTCGATCCGCTCGATAAGGTGGCCTATGCACAGATCCCTTTGACGGCTTGCGACACTCCGGAGAATGATGCTCTGGCCCTGGAGTGCGCCCGTGAATCCATGGTGCTGCTGAAGAATACCGAAAATCTCCTGCCGCTCGCCAAAAAGGGAACGGTTGCCGTGATCGGCCCTAACGCCGACTGTGAATTCGAGAGGGGATGGATGGGCACGGGTCAATCCGCGCAATATGGGAATTATAGCGGAGTCGCCAGCAAACCCATCAATGTTCTTAGTGGCATTCGCAGGAAGTTGGAGAGTGTCGGCAAGGTTCTTTACGCCAAAGGCTGCACCCTCACTCGCCGGGATGCAAAAATGACCGCTGAGGCGCTGGCGGCGGCCGAACAGGCCGACACCATCATCATGGTTATGGGACTGAGCGCCTCCGATCTCGCTAATCGAGAACCGGAAGCGAGCGAGCGAGAAGGTGCCAATAAAACCGGATTCGCGTTGCCTGCTGCACAGTCCGACCTGATTCGCGAGATCGCTAAGACAGGAAAACCCATCGTTCTAGTGTTGATGAATGGCTCAAGCCTCAGCATCAACTGGGAGGCCGAGAATCTGCCCGCCATCCTGGAAGCCTGGTATCCCGGACAGCGCGGCGATGCCGTGGCCGATGTCCTATTTGGCGACTACAACCCAGCTGGTCGCCTGCCCATCACCTTTTACAAAACAGAGGCAGATCTTCCTGACATAACGAACTACGATATGCATGCCGCCAAAGGGCGAACTTACCGCTATTTTAAAGGCGAGCCGCTGTTTGCGTTTGGATACGGCTTATCCTACACGACCTTCGCCTACTCCGCGATGAAGGTCGAGGGGTCGGGTGCCGAGAACCGAAAAGTTTCCGTGGATGTAAAAAACACGGGCTCACGTGCTGGCGATGAGGTGGT
>RFZT01000300.1 GCA_009920585.1 bacterium | reverse complement strand
GTGAAGAGACCAGTCTTCTGGAATCACTCGAGGGCAAACGCCCATATCCCCGCATCAAGCCGCCCTACTTCCCTGCGGTTCTAGGCCTCTACATGAAGCCCACGATCGTCAATAACGTGGAGACGATCTGCCACGTGAAACACATCATCTCGATGGGGGCTGAAGAATACTCCCGCATGGGGACTCCCGGTGATGGCGGCACTCGCACGATGTGCGTGAGCGGCGACGTCGTTCGTCCCGGATTTTACGAGATCCCTTGTGGCGGGGTGACACTTGGAGAATTGATTTTTGACGTCTGTGGCGGCCTCAAGCCGGGACGTACACTTAAAGCGGTCATCCCCGGTGGAAGTTCCGCCAAAGTCCTTCGCGCGGGTGAGGTCTTTAAAATGAAGGTCAAAGGCGAGGACGGTCAGATGGTCGACAAGGAGACCCCCCTTCTTGATCTCGTGATGGACGCCTCCTCGCTCCAAGCCGCAGGCACCATGGTGGGGAGTGGCGGGGTGATGATCATGGACGACACGCGCGACATGGTTTGGGCCCTCAATAACCTCAATCAATTTTACGCTCACGAGAGTTGCGGACAGTGCACTCCGTGCCGCGAAGGGAGTCTCTGGATGTCCAAAGTTACCACACGCATCATGGACGAGGGAGCCAAGCCCGATGACGCCAAAAACCTCAAAAATATCGCCGATAACATCGCGGGTCGCACGATTTGTGCCTTTGGCGAAGCCTGTTCCTGGCCGACCCAAAGCTTTCTCGCGAAGTTCCCTGACGAATTTGAGAAGAGGGTTGTCTAAAATTTTGGCATCGCAACGCGAGGTCTCTCGCAAGGTATTTTTGGCCAAGTAAGAATATTCTCCCGATAATTCAGCGGGAGTCACCTTGACAATGGACTTTCACCCCCGCACATTGTTGCCATGAAAATCGCCAAAAAGTCGTCTCAAAGTCGCCAGACTCTTACGCTCAGTAGATCGGCGTTTGATATTTTGGATGTTTTGCGGGGAAAATTGCCGAAATCTGTTTTTGTGCAGGAACTTCTGGAGAAAGAAAAGTTACGCCGTGAGCGTGAGGTTTTTTATCGGGACGCTGTGGCGGTCTATACACCGAAGGTTTGCATTGAGACTCTGAAGTTGAACGAAGCGACTCCGTATGTGAGCGAATGAATTTGCCGTTATATTCTTCGACGGCGGATCTCTCTCGGCCGAATTTGGTCGGCTTGCAGCACCCGGATTTGGCCGGTTTGCCAACGCAGTTGGTGTGTCCCATTCGAGAAAACCTCACGCTCACGCCCTTGCGCGCAAATGTCCAATGGGGTGGAAGCGAGTTTGTTGTAGCCTGCGACCTCCTGCGCCCGATTAACTCCTCCACATTGAAACGACTTGGGGAACTCGGGGCCGCCGATTCCTTAAAAATCCTCACCACCTTCAAACTTCTCTTGGCTGGGTAATAGAGCCTATCGGAAGACCGCTTTCATGAGGAACAACGCGGTGTGTGGAGTTTCTAGACCATTACGCAAGCAAGAGGGGAGTCGAAGAAACCAGGTTGAAGACAAAACCTCGCGGATGAGGATTGATTGTATCTTGCGAAGACCAAAAAGACCTTGTATTACAACCATGCACATAGAGGCAGGATTCTCACTTTTGGTTTACCCTGTGTGCAGTAAAAAACAAAAAGCGTAAGTGCTTCGCTTTTTCTTACGCGCCCGTAGCTCAGTGGATAGAGCACCGGTCTTCTAAACCGGCTGTCGATGGTTCGATCCCATCCGGGCGCGCCCCCTCTCTAGCGAGGGCTGGAGCCGCTTTGCAGGCTGTTCTGCGGTCTTGGTTGGTTGCTCAAGATTTCGGTAAGGAATGGTGAATTATGGGGTTTTTCAGTGGGTTTTTTGTGAACGTGGCGTGAACGCTCTTCGCTCCCAAGGTGGGGGGAGGGGGGTCACGTTTTTTAGCCCCCCTCCCCTCATATAGCACTGATTTGGGTGGTCGCGGAAATTTTTGCAAAGGGAGGATCGCCATTTTTCCAGATCGCCGCTCGCCTTCTTTGCCGCGCCTTTTTTATTTTTTGGGTCAAATTCGAAGCGCTCAAAAAGTAATAAATTGCTCTAATGGGGGTGAGGGTGAGAAAACGCACACTATGATCGAGCAGCACTATTCGCCAAAGCAACTCGCAGACCTACTTAGCGTATCTCCTATGACAATCTCCCGCATGGTCAAGGCTGGGAAGTTTGAAGTAGTTCGCTGTGGGCATCGCGTTATCATTCCAGAAAGTGCCGTGCTCCGTTATTTAGATGCGAACCGCATAACGAGCCGCATAAAGGTGAAGGGAGACATACCACTTGGAAGCACCTCGCAAGCACCTTCCAAGCTCCTTGAATCCACCTTCCAACAGCCTCCTCGCCGTGGGCGTCGACCTCTGATTTCCTATCTCTAAGTATGCCGTGGAATTCTCAGGTTCTAATCGTGACCATCATCAGTTGTGATGACGGGTGATGACGGGGTGATGACCTGATGTCTTGTTCGCTTTGAGGGCGCACTAATTGCTGGCATCTTTGCCGTCAGCTTCATCTCCTATAGAGCACCTATAAAAAAGAAACGGCGGGGATTTGGGTTTTAAATAATATCTGTGATATTGTCCAAAAATGCCTCAGAAAAAAAATACCGCGCCGGATTGGTTCAGATCGGAAGTCAAAGTTTCATGCAGTTGCGACTCTATCGAGCTAGACGCATGGCGGCGAGCGGCGAGGCCTAAGAAGCTGAACGATTGGATGCGGCATGTTTTGAATCAAGCTGCGGGGCGTCCTGACGAGCTGACTGATGAAGAGCGACGTCATGTTTATATGTGACGTGGATGGTGGTTTGCTGCTCTGTCACGGAATTGTCACGTTCCGAGCGTCACGTCATGGGCAAACCGATTCTTGGTCGAAAAACTTTGCGCTAAAAGGGCCGTGCAGTCGTTTTGATTTGGCGTCTGCTGT
>RFZT01000299.1 GCA_009920585.1 bacterium | reverse complement strand
CGGTCTGGTCCTAGCCTCTTGACCTGTGAATTCCAGCGCCGACCGCCAAGGTGCTGAAGAAAAAAACCGGCCTGCCCTCGAGGGCGGTTTTTTTTAGCTATCAGTCTTGGTTTTTCGTAATCAAGGAAAAGAGGGAATGCCTGCCGACAGCTTCCACGGCGTATAGAGGAAGGGACAGAAGTTCGAAATGGACCGCCGCCGTTGTTGATGCCTCGCGAGTCTTGAAGGCGACTTGAAAACGGCTGGGCTTGTTCAGGTCGAATCGCAGAGCCATAGCGCATTTTTTTTCATGGCAGAATTGATGGATCGACTTGAGCGAGCCAGCAGCTCCCGCTTTCACCTCGATTGGCAGGATTTTTCCATCCTCTGCGACCACATAGTCCACTTCCGCGTTTTCGGATTTTCCCTCGCGAAGCCAGTAGTGGAGCGATGGCTTGCCCGGATCGAGAAATGCCAAATGCTGCCCGATGAATTGTTCCGCCAAGGCTCCCTCGTTCACGAGAGTTTGCGATGTGGCTTGAGAGAGGCTTTCCCATCGCCCTCCGCACAGAAAATTCACGATACCCACATCCATGGAAATGAGTTTGAAGGCCCTTTGGTTCTCACCCGCAGCAAGTGGCAAGCCCGAGCAATGGGATGCCGACACCCGGTGACAAACCTGTGCACGAATCAAAAGATCCACGCAACCTTTCGTGTCGCGCGCCAGATCCTCGCGGGACAGGTTCACATATTTGATCTTGCGGCCAATGTTCACCGGAATCCGTTGGAAGACGCCGTGCAATCTCGCCAAGTCCTCCCTGCGCGCATACTTGGCGAAGTCATCCTGATAAGTCTCTACGATCGAGCGCTGGACCTCCCGCACCCCGGTCAGTGAACCGTTTTCCAGAAATTCACAAACTGCTTCGGGCATCCCTCCTACAAAGAGAAATTCCCTGAGACGCTCCACAAGTCTCGCGTGAGCAGTATCGGGAATCTCCTCGAATCTCCCCGCAGCCTCCAAATAGGAAACCAGCCCCGTATCCACCGCAGCAAGAAACTCCGAAAATCCTAGAGGTCCGAGGTGGAGATATTCGACTCTCCCGACCGGCATCGAGAATTCATGATCCGCCAAGGTGAACTCCAAAAGCGACCCCGCCGCCACCACCGGTAACTCTGGCATCTCCTCATAAAAATACCGCAGGGCCGCCAATGCATGGGGCGTGGCTTGGATTTCGTCCAGAAACAGAAGCGAATTCGCCGCCTCGATCCGTCGTCCCAGTAACCCCTCGATCTCCCGACAGATTCGCACCACATCAAGGCTTCGGAAAACCGTGTCCAAAACGGGGTGTCTTTCCAAATTGATTTCCAAAAGCTCGAGTCCAGCCGACTTGGCGAATTCACGAACCAAGGTCGACTTGCCCACCTGCCTGGCTCCACGTAAAATCAAAGGCTTGCGGCGTGATTTTTTTAGCCAATCATTCAAATAAAGGGCAGCATTACGATTGATCATATACAAAAGACGGGTGTGTTTATTAACTAAACTGTCTTTTATCGACAAGTTATTTTTTGCTATTCAGCAAGCTGGGGACACTTGACACTGAAGGCAGGCCTCCAAGTAAAAAACCGTCCTGCTCTCGAGGGCGTTTTTTTTAGCTACTGGAGTAGTGTTTTTTCCAATACCGATGCAAAGGCCATTCGTTGTTTGAAAAATAAATTCCATAATCCATTTAAGATGGAATTTTGAATCGAAACCTAAACAGCCATTGACGGATTGTTTAGAAAATGCATGTTTATTTGCTCATGAAGAGAACTGAAAGGCATTCTCTAATCAAAAACCTCTATGCGGCCATACCCCACGGGGCTCCTTTCGATTTGGAGGCTCTGGGTGCTCAGAAGGTTTCCGCCAAGCAGGCCGCCCAATATGTGAAGAGCGGTTGGCTCGTCAGGTTGGGTCAGGGAGTCTATGCCTATCCCTCTGACTCGCTGGACGCACCGAACTGCATTCGCCTCCTCCAAACAAAATCCCCCGGCCTGCATGTGGGCGGCAAAAGCGCGCTCGATTTGCATGGGGTTCGTCACAACCTCGCATTCCGTCAAAGCTGGATTCTATGGGGTGAGAGCCGATTCCTCCTGCCTGAGTGGTTCACATCTCGTTTCCGCGCTCGATTTGTTCACACCCAGCTTTTTGATTGGAAGCCTTCCTCGTTGAATGACGAGACCATTTCGACTCCAGCTGGAGCTTTGGAAAACCTCAAGGTCTCCGTGCCGGAACGCGCCGTCCTTGAGCTTCTGTCTCAGGTCGGCATTCATCAGGATTTGGAAGAAGCACGCAATTTGTTCGATGGATTGCGCAACCTCCGCAGTGAACTTTTAGGGCGGCTCCTGGCCTGCTGCACAAGTGTAAAGGCTGTTCGACTTTTTCTCACATGGGCACGCGAAACCGGCGTTGTGGATGTCGATCAACTTCTCAAGGACCACAAAATAAAGACCGGCAGCAAAAGCCGCTGGATCACCCGACTGAAGGACGGCACCCTGTTGACTCTCAAAAATGGATAAAGCCTACATCGAGGCCGTGAAGTTGATGCTCCGCATTGCTCCGGATGTTTTCGAAGCAACCCCCTTCGCGCTCAAAGGAGGCACGGCCATCAACCTCTTCGTCCGTGAAATGCCTCGCCTATCGGTCGATCTCGATCTCGTCTATGTGAATCGCGCGACTGCTAGGCAAACGGCCTTGGAGGAAATCACGGCAAGTCTCCAAATCATTGCCCATCGTCTTGAAAAAGCCGGACTCTCCACGCGCAAAGTGGGCAACAAGGAAATGGGCGATACCAAACTGCTGATCGATGAGGGTTCCACGATGGTCAAAATCGAGGTCAACACTGTGCTTCGCGGCACCGTCCATCCGGTCGAAAACCGTCCACTCGTGCACACAGCCGCCAAGCACTTCATGGCGGAATTGGCCGTTCCCGTTCTTTCCGAAGCGGAGTTATACGGTGGCAAGCTCGTGGCGGCTCTGGACC
>RFZT01000298.1 GCA_009920585.1 bacterium | reverse complement strand
GCCCCTCTTTAACAAGAATTTCAGAAATCACGCCGCTGACCCGTGATTGGACCTCCTGCACCGAACCTCTTGGTTGAAGCTTTCCAATAGCGTGAATGACCTCATCCATCTCTGCCAAGCAGGCCCAAATGATCACAGCCATTGTCACCAGAACAATCGTCCAAAGCATACCCCGGGACCAAACATGAGATTGCTTGAGAACCATCGAGTTGGCATCTGGGCGGAGAGCCATGCCGAGAGAATTCTGAATCCTCCCAAAAAATGACGAAGTCCATCCGGTTCCGGTTTTTTTGGAGGATTCGAGGGGCGAAGAGGGTGCCTTTTGATCTGACTTTTTTAATGGGGCTGTCGGTTTCATTTTTCATCCTCCTTACCCATGTAAAGTGTGCGGTAAATCCCGTTTAATTTCATGAGTTCCTCGTGGGTGCCATTTTCAACAAGTATTCCCCGATCCAGAACCAAGATGCGATCAGCATGCTCGACCGAGCGGACGCGGTGCGTGACGAAGAAGACCGTGCGTCCGTGGAATTCCTTGGCCAGATTTTTGCAGACGAGGTGCTCCGAGGGAAAATCCAATGCACTGGTGGCCTCATCGAGAATAAGCAGTCGTGGGCGTTGTAGCACTGTGCGGGCAATGGCTATGCGTTGACGCTGGCCTCCTGAAAGGGCGCGTCCTTGCTCTCCAACACAGGTGTTATAACCTTCCGGTAGACCCATAATGAAGTCGTGGGCTCCAGCTACTCTGGCGGCCCTCATAACCTCTTCTGGCGTGGCGTCGGGATCCGAAACGGCAATGTTGGAAAAGACCGAGGAATTAAACAGAAGACTGTCTTGCAGCACGGTCCCGATTTGGCGTCGTAGCGAGTAAAGCTCGACCTTGGCCACCTCATAATCATCAAGTAGAATTCGGCCACTATCTAGGGAATAAAGACGTGGAAGCAATTTGAGCACTGTGGATTTCCCTGATCCACTCTTGCCAACCACACCGACAAACGAACCCTCCGGAATTTCAAAAGAGACATTACGCAACTGGGGTTGCTGGCCGGGAATGTAGGTGAAGGTGACTGAGTCAAACTCGACCTTGCCTTTGATTTGAGGCATCGGTATGTTATCACCCTGCTCGACTGTTTGCTCAGTCGGACTGTTAAGAACATCACCTAGGCGTTGCACGGAGAGAGCGACTTCCTGAAAATTTTGCCAGCTTTGCGAGAGACGCATGAGTGGAGTTGTCACGTTACCTGCAATGATTCGGAACGCGATCAACTGGCCCAAAGTTAAGTCCCCTTTGATCACCAAGACAGCTCCATACCATAGAACGGCCAGATCGCCGAGACGGCTGAGAATGTTTGTCGTTGAATTCATTGCAGTCGCGGTAAGCACGGCATGGAACCCGGCACTCACAAATCCCGCATAGCGTTTTTGCCACTCCCAGCGCGAATGGTGTTCGATATTACCCGCTTTGACCGTTTGCACGCCGGTGATGGTTTCAATCACATGCGACTGCGTGCGGGCTCCCTCCTCCGAGCGGCGAAGAATTTGACGACGTAAAATGGGGGCACCAAAAAGGGTAACGCCCGCCATAAATGGAATCACCCCGAGAGCAACGAAACTGAGGGAGATGCTGTAAAAAAACATGATCCCCATGTAAATCACGGAGAAAAGTGCATCTAGGCCGACGGTGAGTGCTGTGCCTGTCAGAAACTGGCGAATATTTTCAAGTTCATGCAATCGCGAAGAAACCTCGCCGACTGGCCTGCGCTGGAAGTAGCCGAGCTTCAGTTTGTAGAGGTGATCCATGATCCGCGAACCGAGCGCGAGATCGATGCGATTCGTTGTATCGACGAAGAGGTAGGTTCGCAGAGCCGTGAGGGCGGTATCAGCAAGAGCGATGACAATAAACAGGACGCCTAGTACGTTGAGTGCCGAGAGAGAGTTTTGAACCAGGACCTTGTCAATGATGACCTGCGTCAGCAGTGGATTTGATAGACCAAAGAGTTGAATGAACAGCGAGGCAACAAAGACCTCGATGAGGGCGCGCTTGTGCTTGCGAATGGATGGCAGGAACCACTTAAAACCGAATTTCTCCTTCTCCTCGTCCGGCAGCGGGCGGGTGAGAAGGATATTTATTTCCCCCTCGTTTGAAGCCAAAAAATCCGACAAGGACATCCTTTGAAGGCCCTTTTGTGGATTGGCTAGTGAAACCCTATTCTGGGTGGCCTCGAAAAGAACGCAAATGGTGCCTTCCCACGAAAGAAGCGCCGGCGTTTCTACCCGTGCAAGATGGTTGGCCGGTATACGCACGAGTTGGGCCGCGAAACCTGCCATGGCAGCCACCGTCCCACAGGTGTTCAGCGTGGGAGCCTTATTGGCCTGAACCTCATTTTGAAGGACCCTTCGAATAGCTTCTTTGGGGAAATTTTTCTTATGAAATTTCGTCAGCATTTCGTAGCAGGCATTCACTTCCTCAATCGCGCCGGCCGAGGTTATCACAGAGGGATAATCGACCATGGGATCCATCAGCGTTTCGGCCGAGGGCAGGTGCAGGGGCTCGGGGTCTGTGACTGAAGGCGTGGAGCTGATTTTGATTTCAGCGAGGATACGGGCAGGTAGGCCGATACGCCTTACCGGACCATCGTCTGGGCTCCAGCGAAGTCCGCGCGATGCGCCTGAAGTGATCCACCAGAGATATTCCGCAGCGGTCTCGGTTGACCCTGTGCCGTTTAAAAGTCGCGCTTCAGTGAGTTGGGAGCGGACGATGATACCCGCTTTTTCGATATCGAGTGCATTGCGAGCGAGGTCGCCGGCGAGAAGATTGTAAAGCTCAGGCGCGCTGACCTGATGCGCGAGGGATTCGCGCAGATCGGGGTTTTTGTCGAGGAACTCAAGAAAACGAGGAGCCTCAATCATCAGGCAGACGGCATTTTCGGAAACGGTCGCAGCCTCCACCGGAGTACCTGCTAAAAGGGATGCGATGCCAGCGATGCCACCAGTACGTAGTGT
>RFZT01000297.1 GCA_009920585.1 bacterium | reverse complement strand
GTGTCCTTTGATTCACTTCGTTCACTCCTTCGGAGTTGCCTTCGGCAATCTATCTCCCGTTGGTCGGTTGTGGTTCATAAGATTTTATTCCGCAGGTTGCTTGGCTTGCTTGGTCAACACGAGTTCGGCATCGCCGCCGCGCTCAACCATCACGGGATAAATTTTATCCCACCAGGCATCATACGCCGCCGCCATGGTGGAGGCGCGATTCGACTCAGGCTCCGCGAGGTCGTTTTGGCAACCGGGATCTTTTTTCACATCAAAGAGCGCCCAGTGACCGGGGGGAGTCACACCCCAGTGGAATTGGGCATTTTCCTTGGTATAATTCGCTCCCTTGCCGCCTGCCGCGACGCCGCGAAGGGTGTTGCACTGGCTGCCCCCGGCGTCCTTGCATTTCGGATTGTCACAGGCACGGCTGCGCACGAGCAGATAACTTCCCTGCCGCACGCCGGCCATCGCATACTTGTGGTCCGCCGCCATGCCGCCGGGCCAGCGGGCGACATGGTGAAAAAGCAGTCGGTCATCGTGCCAAGCGATCGGCTCTTTGCCTTCGAGGACCGGTAGGAGGCTGAAGCCTTCGAGTTCAGGCTGCAGCTTCTCGGGAATCTTCACTCCGGCCACCGCGCAGAGGGTGGGAAGGACATCCAAATGCGCGCTCAAGTTGTCCACTTGGTGCGGTGCCCAGTGACCGGTCCAGCGCCAATAGGAAAACGTGCGTGTGCCTCCATGCCAGGCGGTGGCTTTGCATCCGCGCATGTTGGCGTTGTAAACATCAAGCCCGTGGGTTTGCCCGTTATCCGACATGAGAATGACAATGGTGTTTTCATCGAGCCCCTTCTCTTTCAAAAACGCCATGAGGCGGCCGATGTTATAATCGAGATTCGCAACCATTCCGAGAAACTTGGCCTGCTTGTCGGTGACCTTGCCGCGAAACGGAGCGATGAACTCCTCGGGCGCTGCGACCGGCTCGTGCGGCGAGTAGGTGGCGAGATACAGGAACCAAGGCTGGTCTTTGGTCTCTGTGATGAAATCCATCGCGTCATTGAAATAGATATCCTCGCGGTAGCCTGAAACCTTTTTCCCCTCCTTTTCCCCCTTTTTGTTGCGCACCATCATGGGGTCGAAGTGCTCGTGGGGACCACCCGCGTTTTTGGAGAACCAATCGAATCCCCGGTCTGTGGGCAAGTAGCCACCACTATTGCCCAGATGCCATTTCCCGACGATGCCGTTGCGGTATCCCGCCGTGGAGAGAAGCTCTGGGAGCGTGGTGGCGCCCTTCCAGAGCTGCTCGCGGGGTGACTGTGTGTGCGTCACCCCATTCCGGAATTCATGCATGCCGGTCATCAAGGCCGCGCGCGTGGGCGAGCACGAAGGGCTCACATAGAAATTCTCCAACCGCACACTCTCTTTTGCCAGGCGATCCACATTTGGCGTCTTCAGCAGAGGATGTCCATTCGTGCTCCAGTCGCCGTAACCTTGGTCATCGGTGAGAATAAAGAGGATGTTGGGCTTGGCACGGGCAGTGGAATCCGCAGCAGCGGCCGAGCGGGTCAATGAAGTCACGATAAACACCGCAGCGATGAGGAGAGATGTTTTTTTCATAGAATGAACGAACGTATCGGCGGCGGACAGGTTTTGGGTGTACAGAACAGGCAGAAAGTTAGGCGAGAGCACAATTTGATATTTCATATTAAACAAGCAACCTCGCCATCCGTCTTCTCGAATGATGACAAAAACTGATCATTTTTTGTCATTCAGTGAGCTTAAATAACTCTCCTCCTTGCCGAAAATCAATACCGGGCGGGCTTGTTTTTCGTAAAACAAAACCCACATCGCTGACACTAAAAGCCCCAAACCCCTTTCGGACCTAGAAGACAAAGGCAGGCATGACATATTTGTGCGCCCATATCGCTACCGCGCTTGAGTCACCTCGCACACCTTTGGCAATCAGTCGCCTTGCACTTGGCTTGCCGCAGGAATAACCTTCTAATAGAAAAAAACTATGTGGAAAGGCCGTTTTAAAGAGGAGCAGTCCGACCTGCTCAAAAGCTATGGAGAATCTGTCAGCACGGACTGGCAACTTTTTCGACACGACATCCGGGGCAGCATCGCGCATGCCCGCGCCTTGATGAATGCAGGGATCCTGAGCCAAACCGAATTTAGCTCGATCGAAAGCGGTCTCCTTGGGATTCAAAAAGACATCGAATCTGGCCAATTCGAATTCAGCCGCGACCTCGAAGACGTTCACATGAACATCGAGGCGGAGCTCACTCGCCGCATCGGTCCGGCTGGAGCCAAGCTTCACACGGCCCGGAGCAGGAATGATCAAGTCGCTCTCGACTTCCGCCTCTACCTCCGTGACGCCTCCCAGCAAATTCAGCAACATATCCGTAGCCTAGAGAAAGCCCTAGTGGGTCTGGCCGACCGCCACCGCAACGCTTTAATGCCTGGCTACACGCACCTCCAGCGCGCTCAACCAGTTTTTTTCGCCCACCACCTCCTCGCTTACGTGGAGATGCTCGACCGCGATGCGGGGCGTCTTTCCGATGCCGCCAAGCGAATGGATTCTATGCCACTCGGATCAGGTGCCATCGCTGGCTCGACGATCATTTTGGATAGGGAGTCCGTTGCTCGGGAACTTGGGTTTTCGAAAGTCAGCACGAACAGCATGGATGCCGTCGCTGACCGAGATTTCGCGTGCGAGTTGCTCGCGGCCCTCGCGATCCTGGGCATGCACATCTCCCGCTTGAGTGAGGATGTCATTCTATGGGCTTCCGCCGAATTTGGGTTTTTGGATTTGAGTGACCGACACACCACCGGCTCTAGCCTCATGCCGCAAAAGAAAAATCCCGATGTTGCCGAGTTAGCTCGTGGAAAGACCGGGCGACTTTATGGCAATCTCATGTCCCTGCTCACGACCATGAAGGGTCTGCCTCTGACCTATAATCGCGATATGCAGGAAGACAAGGAAGGGGTGCTCGACTCGGTTCAAACGGCTTCGGATACCCT
>RFZT01000296.1 GCA_009920585.1 bacterium | reverse complement strand
GCGACTGAACCTGCTTCTGAAGATACGACTCCTGAAGCAGAACCCGCCGCAGATCCAGCTCTCTCAGAATCTGCGCCTGCCGAAAACATCTCCGACGAGACCGAAGATCTTCACGAGATGGAATCGTCCACCTTCGAAGATACCGCCGCGCCTGTTGAGAACTCGGAAACCGATCTCCAATCATGAACGACCTTGCCGGACTTCGAGACAAGATCGACGCGATAGACACAGAGTTGCTTCGCCTCCTCAATGAGCGTGCTTTGCTCGCCAAGGAAATTGGAGCCATTAAAAACCTCCACTCCCTCCCGATCTACTCACCCGTGAGGGAAATGAAGCTCCTTCGCAGTCTCGTCGAACGGAGTGAGGGACCTCTGACCCGAGAGGCGATCCATGCTATCTACCGAGAGATCATGTCGGCCTCCATCTCCTTGGAGAAAGATGTCGCGATCGCCTGCCCTGGACCAGTTGGCAGCGCTTCCCAACGGATAGCGCTGGCGAAGTTTGGATCAAGCGTGCGCTATCTTTGCGCCGACTCGATCTCCCAAGTTTTTCAGGATGTCGCATCGGGAAGGGCGGACTGCGGGGTCGTTCCACTGGAAGATCCGGGCCATGGGTTTCTGAATGCGACCTTGGATGAATTGGCTCACACACACCTATCGATTTGTGCCGAAATTTCTCCTGACTCCAACGCCAACGATAAAACTTCCGATGGTCGCTACATCATTATCGGCACCCAAATAAACACCCCATCCGGCAATGACCAAACCATGGTCCTCCTCCGCATTGAAAACAAACCGGGATCGCTCGTGGCTGCCCTTGAGCCTTTTAAGGAAATGCATATCAACCTCACTCACTTTGCCACTAGGGCAGCTCGTGCGGCGGATGAAACTCTTTTTTTCGTGCAAACTGACGGACATAAAAGCGACCTTCAAATCCCGGAACTCCTCAGGGCCCTTGCCAAAAATTGCCGCGAACTGAAGATCCTCGGCAGCTACCCGAAGCCCCTTCTTTGAAGACGATACTCGATACGATCCTAGCTGACGTGCGTGAAGAGGTCGCCGCGGCCAAATCCGCGAAACCCCTTAGCGAAATCCAAGCGATGCTCGCGGATGCACCGCCGACACGGGATTTTGCTACTGCACTGAGTGCCGGCTTTTGTCTGATTGCCGAGATTAAGAAGCGTTCCCCCAGCGTCGGTCCCATGCGGGAGGAAAATGTGAATGATGCCCCCGCCGCCTACTCCGCATCTCCAATTGTCAAAGCCGTCTCGATTCTCACGAATCAACGCCACTTCGGCATGAGCATCCACGATCTTGCGGCCATCCGCGCGGGTATCACCCACCCTGTTTTGCGGAAGGATTTTTTTCTGGATGAATACCAGATCCACGAAGCCCGCGCCTATGGAGCCGATGCCATTTTGCTGATGGCCAATGTCCTCGATGCCGAAAAGTTAGCCTCCTTCCATGCCCTCGCCCTCGAACTTGGGATGGAATGCCTCTTTGAAGTTCATACCTTGGATGAAATCGCCACCCTTCCGCCTAATGCCAGAGTTGTCGGAATCAATAGCCGTAAATTCAAAAGCCAAACGGGATTTGCCGGCTTGGAGGGATCATCAGAGAAGGATTTTAGTCTTGAAATGTCTGCTTTCGAACTTGTGAGCCACTTACCTGAAGGAGCGATGCGCATTGCCGAAAGCGGCATATCGCCCAGTAATCTGGCTACGGTTGCGGAGAGATTTGAAGCCGCACTTGTTGGCACATCCCTCCTGCGCGATCCGCGTGGAATCCGCGAATGCCTTGCTGATTTTGAGTCCGCGATCACTCGTTGACCTGAAAAAGAAACGGATGAGTTCCCAAAAACCACCCCGCCGACTCGATGGCCGTATCCTTGCCCTCGGACTTTTTCTCCTTTGTGCCGTTGCATTTTCTGGCACCGTTTGGAACTACTGGCGCAACAATCCCTTGACCCTCGAGGCCACTCTACAAACATCCGGGGACGCACCTGTAGTGAAAGCTAGGTTCGCCCGTACAGCCAACATTCATGAGGGTCAGCGGGTAGTTGTCCAAATCGCAGGAGACAGCCAAGACGCTCGAGCAGGCGTTGTGACACAACTCGATCAAGACCGCTGGACACTCATCCGCCTTGAGTCCCCGGTCACCGCGAAGCCGGGATCATCCGCGAGTGTCAGCATTGACGGAACAGTCGGCCCGTAAGGGTTTTTAGAAAAAGTCGAGTCTTTTTTCGCCTGTTGAAATTTTTTTAAAAAACAGATTGTGATTTCGCAAAGGTGGCAGATATGGTCTTCGCCCACTTAACTACCTAACATTTATGGCAAACCTAACTAAACGGGATCTGGTAATGCAGATCAGCAAATCCACTGGCATCACCCAACAAGAAGTCTTCGAAGTCATCCAACAAACATTGGACGGCATCACCGAGGCCCTTGCAACTGGCCGCGATGTGGAACTCCGCAACTTTGGTGTCTTTGAAGTTCGCCTCACGAAATCCCGTGTTGGCCGCAACCCAAACAAGCCAGAAAACGACGTGGTCATCCCTGCCCGCGCGACCGTGAAATTCAAATCCGGCAAAATCATGCGTCAGCGCGTTCTTCTTCGCACTGACGAACTCCGTGGACAAGGCAACGCAGCTGCGACAGCCTGAAGCCACTAGCCGACTCACGGATGCAATCCATCCGTATTCGAGGAGCTAGGCAGAATAACCTCCGAGGCATTGACCTCGATCTCCCGCTTGGTGAGTTGATTGTTGTCACCGGACCAAGTGGGAGTGGAAAATCTAGCCTAGCCTTCGATACCATTTACGCCGAAGGACAAAGGCGGTATGTAGAGACTTTCAGTCCTTACACCCGCCAGTTCCTGGAGCGGATGGATAAGCCCCTTGCCGACTCGATCGAAGGCATCCCCCCTGCCATTGCGATCGAGCAGGCAAATAATGTCCGCACGACCCGGTCGACCGTTGGGACGATCACGGAGATTAATGATTATTTAAAACTCCTCTTCCCTCGTGTAGCTAA
>RFZT01000295.1 GCA_009920585.1 bacterium | reverse complement strand
ACCACGACGAGTTCCTTTCGGGGTTTCATGGCAATTATGCCAGCGTGACACTTCAGAAAAATGCGATTCACACCACCGCGGATGGACGCCGACTTCTCATCATGCACGGCCATGAGCTCGACAACGTGGTTCAAAACCTAGGCTGGCTCGCCCACCTCGGAGATATCGGCTACGTCATGCTCATGCGCTGCAATGGTGTCGTGAATTTTTTCAGGCGCCTCATGGGGCTCGGACACTGGTCACTGAGTGCCTACGTGAAGGCGGAAGTGAAAAACGTCGTCAGCTTTATCGGAAAATTTGAACATTCGATCGTCCGGTATGCGCGCGACTACAAGGTCGATGGCGTTCTCTGCGGGCACATTCACACGGCCGCCGAGCGAGAGTTTGAGGGCATCGCCTACTACAACTGTGGAGACTGGGTGGAAAGCTGCACAGCTATCGTGGAGGAATCCGATGGTCGGATGTCCCTCCTCCGTTTTGACCCTCATGCCGAAAGCACGAGCGTCTTAAACGAATCTCCCGAACCAATCCCTTCACTTGGATAACTCGAGCATCCGGCGAACGGAACGTTCGGCCTTGCTGCGAACATCCTCTGGGATGTGGATCTGGGGCTCGAGCGTAGCGAGACAGTCGCGCAGCTTCTCGAGCGTGTTCATTTTCATGTAGCGGCAGTCCGCACAGGCGCACTGGTCGGTCGGGCCAGCGATAAAGTTCTTCTGCGGCACCTCACGGCGCAAGCGATGAAGCATGCCACTTTCCGTTACAATGATAAAATTCTTCGCCGGATTATCCCGACAAAACGTGACCATTTTTTCTGTCGAACAAACCTCGTCCGCAAGCATCCGAACAGCGTGAGTGCACTCGGGATGAGCCACCACAAGGGCATCCGGGTGCTCGGATTTGATACGGCTAATGCTGTCGCGAGTGAACTCCACATGCACATAGCAACTGCCTCGCCAGAGATCCATTTTGCGACCAGTTTGCTCCATCACCCAAGCGCCGAGATTTTGATCAGGCACAAAGAGGATATTGCGATCCGGCGGGGCGGCCTCCACGATTTTTACAGCGTTGCCACTGGTCACGATCACATCGGCCAACGCCTTCACACCCGCACTACAATTGATATAAGCGATGACGTAATAGTTTTTTTCACGATGCTCGGCGAGGTAGTCGGCGAGTTTCTCGGCAGGACAGGAATCCGACAGCGAGCAACCAGCATTGATGTCGGGGATGACAACGGTTTTTGACGGACTCAAAATCTTAGCCGTCTCACCCATGAAGTGAACCCCACAAAAAGCAATCACATCAGCGGAGGTTTCGGAGGCCTTGAAGCTCAGGCCGAGGGAATCCCCAACAAAATCGGCGACTTCCTGGATCTCGGCAATCTGGTAGTTGTGAGCCAGAATCACGGCATTCCTCGCTCGCTTGAGTTCCTTAATTTCTGAAATGAGATCGTGGGATGCTGTCATCATGTCCCGAAAGATGCGCGATCAGGGGACCGCAATCAAGCACGGCATGATTGACCGCAGGCATGGAATTCCGTAATCCTCAGTCCGTGAAAAATCCACGCATTCTCCTCCTCGCCGGTATCCTTGCTCTTTCCGCTGCCTGCCAGTCGACACCTAAAACTTATGTCTCCACATTTGATTCCGTGGATTTGAACAAAGACGGCCGCTTGTCTAAGGAAGAAGCGAATAATTACCTCGTTCTCGGGGTCTTTGACGTTCTGGACGACAACCACAACGGCGAACTGACACTTATCGAAGCCTCCGCCGACAAGGATGCCACGATTGCTTCTGAGTTTAAAAAACGCGATAAAAATGGCGATGGCGTGATCAGCCGCGCCGAAGCCCTGGATTTCGGTCTCAAACAAGGAATCGCGAGCAAGGTCTTCCCTCAGGTGGATACAAATAAAGACGGCTATCTCTCGAAAAAAGAGGTCCATGTCTATTACGCCGCACGCGAAGACAACCCGTTCTGATTTCTTCATTCCCCCATGGAATCGCCCATCGAGCCGGCGCCCACACTTGGTAACCGCTACACCGTCGATAGAGAAATCGGATCCGGTGGTGGAGGGTCTGTTTATCTTGCGCATGACGCCGTTTTAAACCGATGGGTTGCCATCAAGCGAATCCATGACGACGGCGGCAACGCGAATATAGCTGCAGCAGTTCGCGAAGCCACCCAACTCGCCAGCCTCCAGCATCCCAATATCGTCACCATCCACGACTTCTTCAAAAGTGGGGAAGACATGCTCGTGGTCATGGAACATATCTCCGGGCAAAATATCGATCAACTCGAGGGCCCCATGCCTGTCGATTTTTTTGTGGATTTTGCACGCCAATGCTTGAACGCACTTGGCGCGGCTCATTCGGCGGGGATTGTGCATCGCGATATCAAGTCAGGGAATATCATGCTCGCGCGACTGCCCTCCGGCGACTTTCAGGTCAAGCTACTCGACTTCGGTTTAGCAAAGGCACAACCCGAACCCATGCTTCAAACAATGGATCAGTCGGGCGCTGTTCTCGGATCCATTTTCTCGATGGCTCCGGAGCAGTTTAACTGTCAACCGCTCGATCAGCGAACCGACCTCTATTCTCTAGGATGCGTCTTTTATCAGGCGCTCACAGCGGAGCGGCCATTCAAGGGAAAAACCTCAGCTAACGTGATCGCTGCTCATCTTCAAAACGACTTCATTCCCCTTTCCACTCTGCGACCCGACGTGCCGAGCGGGCTTTGCTCCTGGGTCGAAAGACTATTTGCCTGTGATCCGTCACACCGCCCACCAAGCGCCAGCGCAGCAGCGGAAGCCCTAGCTCAAATACCGCTCACCCCCCCTCCTG
Source organism: bacterium (assembly GCA_009920585.1). Lineage (GTDB taxonomy): Bacteria > Verrucomicrobiota > Verrucomicrobiia > Chthoniobacterales > Terrimicrobiaceae > UBA967. Next base: position 217 of record RFZT01000295.1, on the reverse strand, counting down.
CTCTGCGCCCCACCCTGCAACCTCCACCAGCACCAGTCAAAAGCGCCCGCTTTTTTACGTCCGCTCAATTGGCGGTTGCGGCGCTTTCGGTCCTAGCCGTTCTCATTTTCGCAACCTTTGCACTCGATGGACAACGGATCTTCGCGGGCCCACAGACAAAGGATGAGGACAGCAAAAAATCTCGCGACACATTCGCCGCGAATGAACGGAGCGCGAT
>RFZT01000294.1 GCA_009920585.1 bacterium | reverse complement strand
TTTCCAAACGTTCGTCACGCGCACTTCGATCTTGTTTGCCCCCGGCTTCGCGACATCTGTGATATCGACCCGATACGGCGGCTTCCACAATACCCCAAGCGGCTTGTCGTTCACAAAGACCTCCGCAAGATGGCGCACATCGCCCAGATCGAGATAGACGCGCTTCCCAGACTGGAGACGCTCTTGGCTCACATTGACTCCCTGTTCGTAACTGGCGGTGCCTGAGAAATAGCGGATCCCATCTTCGGGGCGTTTCGTCCATGATTCGAGCTTATCAAATTGAACCTGACCCTCTGGGGCGCTGCGATCTTTCTGGAATGTGACATTCCATTTCTCGGGGACGATTTCCGGTGCGGGCAGAGATTGGACATCCACCTCGGATTTGGAACCATCCGCAAAAGACAGCGTATAACGACCCGCCTCCGAAGCGCTCAAACGAAGCCCACCCTTTGCAGTAGCCTCAATCGAGGCGGTGTTTTCGGGGAGCGCTACCGCGCCGCCCTTCACGCTGCGGAGGGACTGTCCGTCCTTCAAAAGCTCGACAACGGGGGCTTTTTTGGCCGCTGCTTTTTTGAAGACAAGGAACTGGGAGCCGCTGCTATCCAGTCGCAAGGGAATGGTGGTGGAGGTGCCGTCATCTTGATACATCGCTAACTCTGTGCTTTTACCTGTCGCGGGATCCCATAGCTCGGGCGCCATTCCTGTGACACGGAAATCAAGAACCACTTCCTCCGCGCGGTCTTTCTGGTTGGAGACAAAATACAGATCCCCCTTCGGCAACACGCGGTGGGTGTATTGCACATCGGAATCTTTGGCTTGCGATGTGGCTTTGAAATCGGGACGCAGACCGTCCTTTTGCAAAATCTTTTCAAACGATTTCTCTGTAATGACACGACCTTTTCCGACACGACGCTCAGCAGCATCCGCCGTTTGCGGCCAGATTTGCGCAGCCAGTTCCTGGATTTTTTTGTCCGCGTTTGGATAATCACTGAGTGATGGCGAGACGGAGGGTTTCGGGCCGATCACGGTCGCTCCAGCCATCACCAGTTCCAGCACTTTTTCGAGTGCGGCAGGGGTGTAGCGAGCGCTGTCGGGAAGCACCAGATATTTATAGCGCATTCCGCTCGGTAGAACGACGACTCCATCCTCAACCCGCATCAAGTCCAAGATCGTGCGGTCACAGACATCGTAATCGTAGCCGATGGGCAAAAGCACATCCTCGCCATAGTAGTAGCACACATCTGCAAAGGCCCGTCCTTGTCGGAGCATATACTGGCAACGGGAGAGATACTCAACCCAGGCGCGCCCTTGTTCCCACCAAGTCAATGTCCGCTCAAAGTTCAAACCAAACTGGCCTAAAGACATTCCGGGGAAGCGATCATCCGGCTGATGAGCGTATCGATGGAAGACAATTTCATTCATTCCATTGCAAAATTGCCGATCGCCAAAGGGCTTGAGTTGATACGGAAATTGAGTCCAACCATCATGGTGTCCAAAGGAAGTAAAAGATTCACAGGAGACGATATTCTTCCCATAGACGTGGGCCGCGACCGCTGGTTCTTTGGTGTTGTCATTCCCGCCCTTCCATCCGTATGTGGGCTCCGCTACCCCGCCGATCCAGAATTCACCCTGAGGGATATCTATTTTGCCCAAGCACTGGATTTGGTCCACCTGACAAGGCGTGCCGGTGCCGGGGGCTTCGGCTTCCAATTTGATGCCCTTACTGTTCAGCATCTCGCGCATTTTCCCATAGAAATTCTCCGCAATCAGATCGCCGATTGTTCGGCGGTAGTCCCACAAAAACCGTTCGGTTAAGTCGATGTTTCCGACGATCCGGCCGGTGAGCGTGATCAACCATTTCCGGCCATCGTAGCCGCGACGCTGAGAAAAGTTTTCCAAAAACTTTCTTGTCCAAGTTTGGCATCCAGCTTCCCAACTATCGATATTCACATCGACGAACACCTTACCGGTGAGTGGTCCCAAAAACTCGCACATCTTGCCAAGCATGCCCTCCTTGAAGTGATACTCCATCGCCTGCGCGTCCATTTTATCGACTTCTAGGCCCTTAGAGCGATCCGACGCTGGCTTGACTTCGTTTCCGTTCGTGGTGTGCCCGAAGCGCAAAATCGTCCAGTCGCCCTCCGGCAGGTGGCAATCCAAATCACCATTAGGCAATAGGCGATCGGTCAAATCGACAATTTTATCCAAGGGGATTTGCTGTGCCTCGGAGATGACTTGCTTTGAATGGTTCGAAGTTTCTGGCTGCGCCCTCACGCGAGCGGCTTTCGTATGGAGATTCATTGGCGCGGCTGGAGCCGAAGGCAGGAACTCGAGTTTGACAAAGTGTGCTGTTCTCGCAGGAACACCCTCGATCAGTTCTTCCCTGTCAGGAACAAACTCGCTTCTCCAGCGATGAATGATGCCGGCTTGAGACCAGTTCACGCCGTCCTCGCTGGTGAACAGTTTAACGGTTCGGGTTTTGCTATTCTCTTCGATTTGTAAACTCAAAGATCCGACGGAAACGGGCTCTGGAAATTTGAAGACGACATACGCGCTTTCCTTGGGATTTTTGGGCTTGGGAAGCGTGACAAAGGTTTCATCATTCCCATCGATCGCCGCCGACCAATCGACACCTGGAATGTCCGAACTGATTTCCGGATGGAGGGCCGCCACCGGCACCGCATCTCCCGGAAGGGTGGGAAATGCCAAGACCGCAATATCACGATAAAAGCCCTCATTGATCTGAGGTTGTGGCAAGGCGATCTTTTCATTTACAGGGCCTTTAACAAATTTGTGTCTCCACACGACCTCCTGCATGGAAAGTTCGGGGGTAATCCAAGGCCCACCTGATCCCGAGCACCCTGCTGCGCTTGAGGCGCCGAGTGTTAAACCGAGCCGCTTGCATTCCTTGGCCGCATGCTCCACGGCCTTGATCCAAGCGGGTGATAAAATCACATCCTCCCCCTGCGCTTCTGGCGGGCCGCCCTGATAAATATTGGTAATCTGTGCCCCCTTCAAACCGATGCGTTTCATGGCTTCCAGATCTTTAGTGATTCCGTCTTCCGTGACGTTTTCATTAATCCAATGCCA
>RFZT01000293.1 GCA_009920585.1 bacterium | reverse complement strand
GCCAGCATGGCGGAAGTCGTGCGACGCCGCTATGGCCGAGTGCTTCGCGAATCCGGTGAGTCGAAAAATGGAACACTGCTGCCAAATCTTGTGATCGTGGATGGCGGGCGCGGACAACTCTCCTGCGCCTGTGAAGAGATGGAGCGACTCGGCCTCGCGAAACTCCCAATCATCGGACTCGCCAAGGAATTCGAGGAGATTTACCGCCCTGGACGCCCATTGCCGATTCGACTTCCCGAAGATAGCGGCGCATTGCGGCTATTGCAGCGAATTCGAGATGAGGCTCACCGCACGGCGAATGGCTACCATAGTCTTTTGCTCAAAAAACGTGTCAGAGAAAGCCTCCTCGATGACGTACCTGGTATCAGTGCCGCCCGCAAACGCACCCTTCTTCAGCATTTCGGCTCGGTCGAGCGCATCAAACAACTCCCAGCGGAACAAATCGCCAGCCTGCCAGGAATCAGTCTCACCTTGGCAGAAAAGATCGCAGATACGCTTGCGGAAAAATAACATCCCCCACCCTTTTGTGGATAATTTGATTTCCCAAAATCCCCCCCGGTTTTTTCTTAACCCGAATCCGGCAGAATTAACCACAACCGACCAAAGGGAGATACATTGCCGAAGGCAACTCCGGAGGAGTGAAAACAGTGAATCAAAGCACACATAGATAACTGAGGGTGAATGTATTAGAGTGAATCCAATTGGATCGTTTTGTGGGGTTCGCCGCTTTCGGAAACCGCTCTTGTTAATCCTGTAAATCCTGTCTAAAAAGCTGTTTTCGGGCTTAAGGAAGTTGGAGAAATCAACGAAACCGGGATTTTTAGAAACGATTACAACACCTTGAGTGCGAAGTGCCGATTTGCTCGCGGAAAAGGCGGTGAAGGTGATTGGGTCGCGTGAAGCCACAGATGCCGGCAATGTCGATCACGCTTCGCTCCGAGTGACACAGCAGGTTCTTGACTTTTTCCAATCGGTAGCGAGCGATCTCTTGGTTGATCGTGCGTCCAACTTCTTTTTTGAAGACGATTTCAAGGGGACGTCTGGAGAGATCGGTCTTAGCGACCACTTCAGTAACTTGGAGACCGGAGTTCGAATAATGCTCCCAAATGTAACGCAGGGCGCGAGCGACCTCGATGTTGTTCACGGCAAGCATATCCGAACTTTGGCGTAGGGTGATCCCTTGGGGCGGGATTCGAGGGGCTTCGGAAGAAACCTTTTCCCCGTTCATGAGTCGCTCCAGAAGAGCGGCTCCCTGGTATCCGACACCTTCTAAATCGTGGTTCACACTCGTTAATGGAACCGTGACCGCCTCACAAAGAAGTTCATCGTTATCCACGCCGACGATGGAAACCTGTTCCGGCACCGGAATGCCGAGTTCCTGACACACATTGAGCACATTCGCGGCGGCGCAGTCGTTGTAGCAAAAAATCGCTACCGGCTTGGGCAACGCGGCGATCGCCGCAGCAATTTTTGCGAGATTTTTGGGCCACTTTCCCTGCCATTGGAAGTTCTTGAGTTCATGCAAGGACGGCAGGGGCTTGCAATGAAATCCCTCTCTGGAGATGGCATCGGCAAAGCCATCCAACCGCTCATCATTGATCCTGTCATTAGTAAACGGAAACCAGGCGAAATTCCGGTATCCACGCAAGAGGAAGTGTTGCGCGGCAATCGCGCCGATGGCTCGGTTGTCCCCCTCGACATAGGGAATGCCGAGATCTCGGCGAACGCTCGTGAGCTCGACTTTGGGCCCAGTGGCGCCTTTGACGAAGTCCGCGAGCTCTGTCCAGTAGCCGACATGGGAAATGATACCGTCACCCTTCCATCCGTAAGGGATCGTCGCCGCATAGAGCATATCGGTGGTCAGGTGCCAATTGTGTTCCCGTGCAAATCGTGCCACACCATGATAAAGACCATGGTGGGTCGTGGTGATGGCCAATAAGACGTTTCTCTTCTTTTGATGCATCGGATTCAAAAATATCGTCCCCGACCTCTCAAATCAACGCATTTTGGTACACATGTAACGCATTTTGATCATATTCACGTCGATTCCCCAAATGGTATTGATCAGATAGAAAACCTTATTGATCGATCTTCTTCCAGATATGTATCCTTCCAAAACAGTCGCTTGCGGCTCTACCCAACACCCTTCTCGCGGTATGGCTGCCATTCTTCTATCCCGCAGGGTCGCTCTGGCAGAGGCTCTGCTGGCGATTGCTGGCACGGCGCGCGCGCAGATTTATTGGGATTCGACTAACTCCGTCTTGGGCACCGCCACCTGGGCCGCGCCCACCACGAATAACTCCACACCAGGCTGGAGCAGCTCTGACGTCGAAAAAAACCTACCACTTTATCGAAAATGAAGCCGACAAGATCCTCAATCTCCTGATCGACCTTGACTGATTTTCAACCCACCAATAAAAAAACCAACCCTGTAAAAAACCATGAATGTATCCCCTATCGATGTGGCGGTTATCGCCATTTACCTTGTCGGCATCACCGCCTTCGGCATCTGGGTCGGCTACCGCCGCGAAACCACCTCGGATCAATACTTCCTAGCAAGTCACTCGCTGAACTGGTTCACGGTCGGCGCGGCCGTGTTCACCTCGAACATCTCCACCATCCACCTTGTTGGCCTCGCCGCAGGAGGTGCCAAGGACGGCATGGTGATCGGCAATTTCGAGTTGATGGCCTGCACGACCCTCATCCTACTGGCGCTGATCTTTGCCCCCTTCTACATCAACTCGGGGGTTAAAACCCTGCCCGAGTTCCTCGAGCGCCGCTACTGCCCGTCTGCGCGGACCTTCATGGCGGTGATCGGACTGCTCGGAGCGCTCCTGATTCACATTGGCATCAGCCTTTTCGCAGCGGCAAAGGTTTTCGAGAGCTTCCTCGGGGTGCCGATGGTTTGGACCATCATCGTCCTTTCTCTTTTCACGGTGGTTTACACGGTTTTGGGCGGACTCAAGGCGGTGGTGATGACGGAAAATATCCAAGTGGTTTTGCTCCTCTTCGGGGCCACGCTTGTTACCGTCCTAGGGTTGTTCGCGCTACCGTCCGTGGGCGTCCACGACATCGCTAGCTTCCGTGCCT
>RFZT01000292.1 GCA_009920585.1 bacterium | reverse complement strand
TGATGCGTGAAGATGTCCAGAAGGTAGAGGACAAGGTCCCTCTCCTTGGCGACATACCCTTGGCAGGACGCCTGTTTCGCAGTAGTGCCGATCAGCACACCAAGCGCAACTTGATTATGTTTGTCACGGCAGGACTCCTCGATCCCGCCGGTCAACCTGTAGTTCAATCTGAAGATGAAGATATGGTTGTTCCTGAGGCAAGCCCGCAAGCTATGCTTATGGACTCCATTCCTGGCGACGTTTTATCTGCCCCACTTCCTCAATAAGCTAACTTCAATGATTTATTTACCATACCGATTTGGGAAACGATCTCCGGCCTTTTCCTTTACTAGCGCCCTTATAAGTCCCTCCCGCGCGGCTTGGTTTGCGAGAGTGGCCTTTCTTTCCTTTGTGCCCTTCTTTAACCTGCTGGCTCAATCGGATATTTCAACGCAGTCGGAGAAAGAAATAGTCAAACGTCAATATGGAGCCAAACAATCTACGGAATGGATCACTAAGGCCAAAAAGGCTTGGGACGATAAAGATTTGGAGTCAGCCTATAAAGATTACCTGACTGCTCTAGACTTGCTCCCCGCCAGCTCCGCCACAGCCGATCAAAGAAAAGCGGTAATGGAAAGTTTTTGTAAGGAGGCCATGGAATATGCCACCTACCTTATTGGGAGGGGTCGGTTTGGCGATGCGGAAAACGTGGCTAAGACTATTCTCTCTGCGCCTTATAGTCCCAATTACAAGCCTGCAGCCCAGTTACTCTCCAACCTTGAGCAACCTGGCTACTACAACCGTACTATCACGCCTGGATTCGCAGAGAAAAAAGACAAAATCTCTCTTATTCTCAATCAAGCTGAGGGTTATCTCGCAACCGGTCGCTATGATTTGGCATTGAAGCGCTATGAAGAAGCCTTAAATTTGGATCCCTACAATGTCGCTGCCCGCCAAGGGATGGAAAACCTCAACAAACAGCGCACAAATTATTATGATGAGGCCCGCAACGAAACGCGCAGCCGAATGCTTTGGCTCGCAGATCGCTCATGGGAACGCCCCGTACGAAAAGTACGCTCGCTTGATCGCTCCACCGAGGGCGGATCGCAGGACAAATCATCAAATAAAGAAGCTATCAATCGCAAGTTGAATGGAACAATCATTGAGAAAATCGACCTGCCAGAAGCCAGCATTCGTGAAGTGGTGGATTACCTGAAGCAAAAGAGCCGGGAACTCGATACAAGTACCGATGACCCCAAAAAGCGAGGTGTTAACATCGTCCTGAAATTACCTACGGCACAGCCAGCCACCTCTCCAGCAAGTGATGCAACGACAACAACCACAGATCAACCCGCAAGCCCTGCAGTAACAGAAAATTTCAAGGTTTCCCTCTCCCTCAGAAATGTTCCGCTAATAGAAGCTATCCGCTATCTCACCGAGCTGTCTGGACTCAAGTATAAAATCGAGCCTTACGCTGTTTCAGTTGTCCCTCTTTCGGAAAATACGGATGAATTATTAACGAAAGAATATCGAGTTAAACCTAATTTCATTCCATCTGATACAGGCAGCACGGAATCGGCGCCGGTAGCGGGTAACCAAGCTGCTGGAGGCAACAAAGATCGAATCAAAGGACAAAAAAATGCAACTTCCTATTTGAAAGATCAAGGCATCCCCTTTCCAGAAAATTCTTTTGCTCAATATATCCCGTCTGGAAATAAGCTCATTGTTCGAAACACTCAGAATGCATTGGATTTGATTGGGGTCTTGGTCGACGGCGATATGGGCGTCGCTCCAACCCAAGTTGAAATCGAATCGAAGTTTGTCGAAATAACCCAAAATAATGTGAGTGAACTCGGCTTCGACTGGTTGCTTGGTCCTCTTTCTATTGGCGGCGGCGTTTATGGCAATGGCGGTTCGCGCACAGCTGGACAACCCCTCACTGGTGACTATTATAACAACTTTCCTTTCGCTGATGTGGGGCAAAATCCCGTCACGGCAGGTAATCGCAATGGCATAGGTACTGGAGCCAACTCCGCCATCACAGCAAATAGTCTTAATGCCCTTCTGGCAGGAATTCCTCAAGGCGCTAACGTTGCCTCACCTGGTATTTTAGGTTTGGCAGGCGTCTTCACTAATCCGCAATTCCAATTAGTCATACGTGCCCTAAACCAAAAAAAGGGCGTGGATCTCATGTCTGCACCGAAGGTCACGACAAAAAGTGGTGTGAAAGCCACTATTAAAATCGTTCGCGAATTTCCTTACCCTACAGATTTTACGCCAGCAACGGTTCCGCAGTCTGCGGGCAACCAGGGACAAAATGGGCAAAATGGTCAACAGGGGCCAATTCCGGCACCATCCCCAGGTGAAGAACTCATATTACAACAAAATCCCTTAATCGTTACCACATCAGCTGCAGTTACACCTACCACTCCAACAACTTTTGCGAATAGGGATATCGGAGTTACATTGGAAGTGGAGCCACAGGTGGGAGCTGACAACTACACAATAGACCTCTCATTGTCTCCGCAGGTTGTCGAGTTTGAGGGTTTTATTAACTATGGCTCGCCCGTGATTGGCCCCAAATATGTCACTCCTACCCCTTTAAATCCCTCTGGCATACAAACATTCACCATCACAGATAACGTCATCAACCAACCTATCTTCGGTGTTCGAAAAGTCAACACTAGTGTGAGTATTTGGGATGGCCAAACAGTCGCTCTCGGGGGTTTGATTCGAGAAGACGTTCAGAAGGTCGCTGACAAAGTTCCTTTCTTGGGTGACATCCCACTGGCTGGTCGTTTATTCCGTTCCAATGTGGATCAAAAAATCAAACGCAACTTGATTATCTTCGTTACAGCACGCCTTATGGACGCTCAAGGTCAACCCCTCAAGCAAGAAAACGAGGACGAAGATATTGTTAATCCAGTAGGTTTGCCCGAAGATCTCCCCCCTCCCATCCTCAATACACGATCGACAGGGAAGTAATAGACCTTTCACCTCCGCTTAGGTCTTAAATCCGAGCAGTGAGCCAAGCGTGAATATCGCTCATCACCGCTTCCTTATCCCAGTCGTGCCAAAGGAGATGGTGTGCCTCTGGATAGATGTGAAGTTTTTTGTCAACCG
>RFZT01000291.1 GCA_009920585.1 bacterium | reverse complement strand
AGGCGCTCAAATGGTCGCTCACCGGATTCGACCCTCGGTCGCGATCATCTTCGACGTCACTCACGCCACGGATACCCCCGGCATCAGCGTGAAGGAAAACGGACTCGTCGAACTCGGGAAAGGCCCGACCATTTCCCACGGTGCCGCGAACCATCCACTCGTCATGCAGCGCCTCATCGATGTCGCCAAAAAACTCAAAATCCCAGTTCAACACGAGGCCGTCTCCCGCAGCACGAGCACGGACGCGGACGTCATCTACACGACCCGCGACGGCATCCCATGCGGACTCATTTCCATCCCGCTTCGCTACATGCATTCCCCGGTGGAAACCATTTCCCTCGCCGACGTCCGCCACGCTGCCGCCCTCGCCGCCGGCTTCATCCGCAGCCTCCAAAAATCCGACACCTTCCACGTGCTCGGATGAGGGCAAATAAAGGACCTCTATTTTTCGATATATTCGTTGCAGACGATCACGCCATCAGAGTCTAGCCGGACTTTGAGAGTAATGACTTGGTCTTTCTGGATGCTTTTTTTCTTTCCGTTGTCTTTGTCTAACTTTACGGGAAGGAAAGTATCGGATGCCTCTGGCTTGATGGAGACGAGGAGTGTTTTTCCATCGCCAGAACGGAGCAAAACGTTGCTCACTTTACCAGCCAACTTGTAATCCTCGTCGCTCCATAGGCTGTTTCCCTCCAGATATCGTGAAACAGGGAACTCAGGCAGTTGCGATAGGGTATCCGGACTACGTGTTAGCAAAAAAACAGCGACTCCCGACAACAACAAAAAGCCCACACAAAAAAATGCTATTTTGCCTACCTTCATTGAATTGGTTGGGTTTCTTGCCATGATCTCGTTGCTTGGTGATGCATCCAGCGCGGAAAGATACATGGCTAGAGCCTGTCCCCGTTTTCCTTTTCTCTCCAACTCGAGGGCGCTGGTGTAATCGGATATAAAGCGGGGGCATTTTCCAGAGACTTTGGCTTTTCTGTCCGCGACACGCGCGTCTGCAGTCGAAGCGGGATCAATGTCGCTCAAGGCTATCCAAACTTCCGGATAGGCGGAGCGCCGTTCAAAGGCATCACATTTTTCCAAACTAGCCCTCAGGTTTTTTTCGCGCTCGACGAGGGCTTCATAACTGATCTTGAGTTCCGAGTTCGAACCCTTCCCAAGGAGCGCGGCAAATTCCCCCATCCGGTCGAAGGCGGATTTGTGGTCCTGAGCTTTGACGATGATTTTGAGCGCCTCAAGGGACTCGGTATCGACGAGGACAGATTCTTGAATGTCGTCGATCTTCCTTTCCAACTTAGGATTTAAGGGGTCACGTCTAATGGCCGCTTCCATCAAGACATTGGAGTTTTTTTTATCTCCGACTTTCATGGCGAGGCGAGCCTGTTGAGCCCAGTGGAGCGCCTTGCGTGGATGCTCAGCAGCAAAGGCTTTGAGGTCTGAGGTACCTGCATCTTTACTCGTTTTCTCAATTTCTTCAGCCAGTTCCGCTATTTTTGGGTAGTCCTTGGAGTTAACCGCATCGGAAATCTTTTTGATATTTTGTCCGAACTGCTGGATGCGTTGCCTGTCGCTATAAGGGATGGTCTGAAGCTCGGGTTGGTATTTAGCCGTAAGCACCATTTTTCTAAGCGTGCTTTCCGCCGCGCTGATCTGATTTTCCCGAAGCATATTGTCGATGGCTTGACGGTCTTTAGCAGCGTCACGTATGCGGTTGAGAAGAAATGCCTCGAGACCTGTGATTGTGGAGATGTAAGGGATTGTCGGTGCGGCAGCACTATTTCCTTCGGATCCTTTAGCCGCATCGCCACCGCCCTTTTGAGACCCGGAAGATCCAGTTGGATAAGCCTCTTTATTGAGAGCAAGATCACCACCTTTAAAAGAATTACGGTAAAACCCACTCGCGATGAGCGCATGAATGTAGCGTTGTTGAGCAGCCAGTTCGACAATGAGTTGTTGAAACTGAAGCTTGCGCACTTCTGCAGTAACAAGGTGCGATAAAGATTTCTTTTCGTTTTCGAGGGCGGTGATCCGGCCCTTCACTTCCGCGAGTTGTTCTTGGATGAAATTGCGCTCGTCTTCGGTGCTGGATTCCTTGCCGGTAAGAGGGTTTACATTATAGGACATTTTCAGATTCCACTCGAGGCGCTTGCGCTCCTTCTCTAGCGTTGAGAGCTCACGTTCAATCTGCCTCACGCGCTCCCTGTCATCCACGCGCCCGCCGGTGAGCGAGGAAAGGTGCCCGCGAATCGTTCGACAAAGATCGTCATCTTCCGCATATCCTGAAAGTTCCAGCAATTTCTGCGATGCCCGCTCTGGATTGGAGGTGTCCCCAGATGAGCGCGTGCGGTAGGGGCTTTCTGGCGTGAGATCATTGAGGACGGACTTCATTAGATCGTAATAGGCCAGACTCTTTTGAATATCGCCCGCATTCGCGCTCATGAAGGTTCGATAGTCCGATGGTAGACTAGCGGGAGTCATTCCTGCAATGGAGGTCTCCGTGAGCTTGAGCTGGAGTTTGGCTGTTTGTTCCCGGAAGTCCCTTTCCTCATCGGTCAGCTTGGCCGTTTCGTCAGCGAGTCGCAGGCGCTCCATTTCCACATTTTCAAATGTATTAACTACCACGGGCTGGTTCATGATGGACCCGCCACCAGCAGCGCCATTCGGCAAAGTGGAGTTGGGAGCTTGCCCGAACGAAAGACCGACGATGAAGAGGAATGTCGCCGTTGAAAATGCCGATGCGTTTCTTTTTATACTCATGAGAGTTGGAATATTCAGAAACATTGTTTTCTACATGGTAGAAGATCCAGTAAGAAGGATAAAAAATCCGTGCACACGATGGGAATAGAATACGTCAAGATTTCGATTCAGATTTTGTGGTGAATGAGAAGGGCCAAGTTCCGGAAATAGATTCCCTCCATTTTGTTAATTCTGTCCAAAATCCGATTCCGAGATTAAACGAAGACCATGAGCGATCCCGGATGTAAAACGATCTCCCAACTTCGAGTAGAATGCCGTGGCATTTCGCTCGCTGCCCGTGTACTCGGACAGGTGGATGAGTTGAACAAAAAAGACTCCTCAAATGGCAAGCCGTTTTGGGAACTCAAGCTTCG
>RFZT01000030.1 GCA_009920585.1 bacterium | reverse complement strand
AGGCTATCTGCGCGTTTATCTGAGCGGAAAAATCCACCGCACAGACGAACCGCCCACAGTCAAGCGCCTCCCATCGACCCTGCAAGTGATCCAAGATCGCTTGGATATCTCTTCCTCGGAAGCAGCCAGACTTTCCGAGGCCATTGAGTTTGCCCTACGACTAGGCACAGACAAACTCAACATCATCGATCCCGATAGCGGCAAATTGCATCCCTTTTCTTCGGGATGGCATTGCGCCCACTGCGATGAAGATATTCGCCCCCCCTCACCTGGTTTATTTAGTTTCAATAGCGCCCTCGGCGCCTGCCCGGCCTGCAAAGGCTTCGGCCGTATCATTGGCATCGACTTCCAGAGAGTCATGCCCGACAAGTCGCTATCCATTTTAGATGGCGTCGTCCGCCCCTTCCAATCTGGCCAGTCTGCAGAATGCCAAGACGACTTACTTCGTCACGCCCGCAAGCGGGGGATGGACATCAATAAGCCATTTGAAAAGCTTTCTAAGGCAGCCCAGCAATGGATCATCGATGGCGACGAAGGGCTCGATCCCAAGGAAGCCTGGGATTCTGGACAATGGTATGGCGTGAAAGGGTATTTTGCTTGGCTGGAGAGCAAATCCTACAAAATGCACATTCGGGTGCTCCTGAGCCGCTACCGGAGTTACCAACCCTGCGAGAGTTGCCATGGCGGTCGCTTCCAGCCAGAAACCCTGAATTTCCGCATCGATCCTCCGGGATTGACCATTGCCCAACTCGCGGCAGTGCCCCTTTCCCAACTCGGGCCATTGCTCGAAAACCTTGAACTTCCTCCCGCTGACAACAGCGCGAAGTTGGTTCATGCCCAAGTGCTCGCGAGGGTCAACTACCTCCGTAAGGTCGGACTCGGCTACCTCACCCTCGATCGCCCGACTCGTTCCCTTTCCGGTGGAGAAATCCAAAGGGTGAACCTCACGACCTGTCTGGGGGCCTCTCTCGTTAACACGCTTTTTGTTTTGGATGAACCCAGTGTGGGCCTCCATCCTCGCGATACCGGACGACTCATCGAAGTCCTCGAAGGCCTGCGCGACAAGGGGAACACCCTTCTTGTTGTCGAGCATGAAGAAGCCGTCATTCGTTGCGCCGATTACCTTGTGGATATCGGCCCTGGCCGCGGCGCACTCGGCGGCGAACTCCTTTACTCCGGCCCAGCGGCAGCCTTTCCTAGCACCGATTCCCTTACGGCGGATTACCTCGAAGGTCGTAAATCGATTCGTATTCCCAAGCGCCGACGGAAGGCTGAAAATTTTATCGAATTGCGTGGAGTCACCCACCACAACATCAAAAATCTCAACGTCAAATTCCCATTGGGCGTTTTTTGTGCAGTGACGGGTGTATCTGGATCCGGAAAAACTTCACTCGTTCGCGATGTGCTTCACAGGCACCTCCAAGGCGAAGATCCCAGTGAGGATGAGGCGGCCGGATTTGTGAAATCGATCACCGGCGACGAAGAAATCGACGAAGTCGTCATGGTCGATCAGTCGCCACTTGCCAAGAGTCCGCGCTCGACCCCAGCCGTTTACCTCGGCGTTTACGATCACATTCGTGAACTGTTTGCTGATACCAAGGAGGCCGTCGACGCCGAGTTCACCGCGTCCACATTTTCCTTCAACGCCGGCAAAGGACGCTGCGACCGCTGCGGTGGATTGGGATTCGAGAAGGTCGAAATGCAATTTCTCAGCGACCTCTACCTCCGTTGCTCGGAGTGCGATGGAACCCGCTTCCGTGCTCCCGTTCTGAAAATCAAAGTACAGGACAAATCGATCCACGACGTTCTGGAAATGACCGCCGCCGAAGCGATCACCTTTTTCAAGCCGCTCGATCCGCATAAAAAAATCACGGGCCCGCTAGCACTCTTATCCGAAGTCGGTCTGGACTACCTCCGCCTAGGGCAACCCGTCAACGCGCTGAGCGGCGGCGAGTCACAGCGCCTCAAGCTCGTCCACCACCTCACCCGCAAGTCGAATGAACAATCCATGCTCATTTTCGACGAGCCCACAACGGGACTTCACTTTGATGATGTCGCCCTGCTCATCAATGTCTTCAATCGCCTCGTCGAAGAGGGGAAAAGCGTCATCGTCATCGAGCACAATTTGGAAGTCATCAAGTGCGCCGATTGGGTCATTGATATTGGCCCCGAAGGCGGAACCGAAGGTGGCTTAATCGTAGCCGCAGGGACACCGGAAAAAGTCGCTGAAGTCGACGCCTCGCATACCGGTCGCTTTTTGATCCCCATTCTGGCTGGCCAGCAGGCACGCATCGCCGAGGAGCCCCGCCGCCCGCGCCCGTCTAAGGATCTTTCACGCGATATTCGCGTTCGCGGTGCCCGTGAACACAATCTCAAAAATATCTCCATCGATATTCCACGTGATGGCATGGTGGTGGTCACCGGCCTGAGTGGCTCGGGCAAGTCCACCCTCGCTTTCGACATTCTCTTCGCCGAGGGCCAGCGCCGCTTCTTGGACAGCATGTCGCCCTACGCCAGACAGTTCATTGATCAAATGGAAAAGCCGGATGTGGACTCGATCGAGGGCTTGCCTCCTAGCGTCGCGATCGAACAACGCGTCACCCGAGGTGGCGGCAAATCCACCGTGGCGACAGTCACCGAGATTTACCATTTCTTACGCCTCCTCTTTTCCAAACTGGGTGTTCAAAATTGCCCAGATTGCAACGTTCCCGTGGAAAGCCGCACTCCGACCGCTATTGCCGCTGAGGTCTCGGAAAAAGCCGCTTCAGGCAAGGTCCGCATCTTTGCGAATCTCGTGAAAGCCCGCAAAGGCTATCACACCGACGTCGCCCGCGCGGCAGCACGCCAAGGCATCACGACGCTTCTGGTGGATGGAGAATTCATGGCTGTCGAGGGATTCCAAAAACTCGAACGCTTTAAGGAACACACGATAGATGCGCTTGTCGGCGAGCTCAACGAACCGAACGCCAAATCAGCCGACGACCTCGTTCGCCAAGCCCTCAAAATCGGCAAAGGCACCGCCCGTATAGAAGACGCGAAGGGAGTTTCCTCCGTCCTCAGCACGGAAATGAACTGCCCTTCTTGCAGTCGTGCATTTGAGCCCCTTGATCCTAGATTATTTTCGTTCAACTCCCCCCATGGTTGGTGCACGCACTGCCGTGGATTTGGCGAGGTTTGGAGCGGACTGGGGTCGGTGAAAGACTTTGAAAGCGCCATCGAAGCGGAGTTGGACGAGGAACGACGCCACGAGGGACTCGAAGACGAAGAACCACGTCCCTGCCCGGTCTGCAAAGGCGCCCGTCTCAACGAAACGGCAACAAACGTCCTGCTTCAAAAGAACTCGATCGCCGATTTCACCAAATCACCCGCGACCGACGCCCTTGATCTCTGCGATAAACTGATCTTCACCGGCGGCTCGGCAGAAGTCGCACGGGATATCATTTCGGAAATTCGCCAGCGCCTCCAATTCCTTTCAAAAGTAGGCCTAGATTACCTTTCCTTGGATCGAAGCGCGAAGACACTCAGCGGCGGCGAAGCCCAACGCATTCGCCTCGCAGCCCAACTTGGTTCGAACCTTCGCGGTGTTCTTTACGTTCTCGACGAACCGACGATCGGGCTCCATCCACGCGACAACGAACAACTCCTCGATGCGCTGCAAAGCCTCGCATCCAAAGGCAACTCGCTGGTTGTGGTCGAACATGACGAGGAAACCATGCGCCGCGCCGACCGCATCATTGATCTCGGCCCCGGCGCCGGCACTCGCGGCGGTGAGATCATCGCCTCGGGTACCATGACGGAGATCATGGCCAACCCGGCCTCTCTGACTGGCCTAGCCCTTCGCGAGCCCCAAAAACATCCCTCACGCGGCATGCGTCGAGCGGCAGCCACGGAGTGGCTCGAAGTCAAAGGCGCGAAACTTCACAACATGCAGGGTGAAGACATTCGCATTCCCCTCCACCGCCTCACGGCTGTGACCGGTGTTTCCGGCTCGGGAAAAAGCACACTGATCCGTGGAGTTGTCGTTCCCGTGGTACGTGATGCCCTCGCTCGCAAGAAGGCGCCACTTTATTCCGAACTTTGCAAAAGTGTGGAAGGCTTTGAATCCTTGGGCGGCGTACTGGAAGTCGATCAATCACCCATCGGCAAAACCTCCCGCTCAACACCGGCGACCTACGTGAAGGTCTTCGATGAAATTCGCGCCCTTTTTGCCACCCTCCCCGCCGCCCGTATGCGCGGCTACACCAGCAGCCGGTTTTCGTTCAACAATGAAGGCGGTCGCTGCGAATCCTGTCTCGGTCAAGGGGTGATCAAACTCGAAATGAGCTTCCTCCCGACCAGCTACATGCCATGTCAGGATTGTCTCGGACGCCGATACAATGCCTCCACACTAGAAATCCTCTACAATGGAAAGTCCATTGGCGACGTGATGGATATGTCGATCGACCAGGCGATGGAGTTTTTTGCCTCTCACCCGAAGATCCGCCGCTCCATTGGCCTCCTCCAAGAGACTGGCCTTGGCTATCTCAAACTCGGACAACCCAGCCCCACACTCAGCGGCGGTGAAGCCCAACGCATCAAGCTCGTCACCCAACTCACACGACGGGCAACCTCCTCCAGCGAGGAAATCCGAACCACCCGCAAGGGAAAATCCACTCTCTACATTCTCGAGGAACCGACCATCGGACTCCACGCCCACGACGTCGCCCAACTCGTTCGTGTTTTACATCGCCTCGTCGATGAAGGCGGCACCGTCATCGTGATCGAACATCACCTCGACGTCATCGCTGAAGCCGACCACGTACTCGATATCGGCCCCGAAGCCGGATCCAAGGGTGGACGCCTCGTCGCAGCAGGAACTCCTGAGGAAGTCGCAGAATCGAAAACGAGCCGAACAGCCCCCTTCTTAAAAGCCCTTCTATCATCCTCCCCAGAATCAATGCCCAAGAAGGCGACAAAGAAAAAATCCCCGGCATCTGCCTAGCGCTACCTACACCTCGCGACTCTCTCACTGAGAGAGAGAACGGTGGGCGCTTTGCTAATCCCCCACATTATCCACGCTGAGGTCGCGTTTTTTATTTGTTGCGTCTGCCCAAGATCGCAAAAATCCACATCAGCAGACCGAAAACCAAGAGCACACAGCCCCAAATGAGATTGATGTTCGTGCCAAGGGACTTCTTGTAAATGTCACTTCCTAAAGTGAGCGCACCATAAACAGCAAGGATGGCGCCATAAACCGTAAAGAGGATACCGATGGGAAGGCGAAGGTCGAAGTTCATAAGGTAGGATATTGAGTGTTTTTACCAGAAGATGATATTGAGAATCAGGGCGACCATGAGCACCAAGCCACCGACAATGGCGGGACGCATCCAAATCGGCTCGTTTTCTTCCCTGATTTTTGGAGTCAGTGAATAAACCAAGCCCTTGAGTTCTTCGTCGGATTTCGTACGAGCCGTCGCAAACGAAACAAGAATGGTTAACACAAAACAAACGCTCCAAGCGACGATGGCCAACCAGAAATTCTGAGCCATGCTGGAGGTGAATGAGAAATGAGCTCCGATCCAAGCTCCTTTAATCCAAGGAATCGTCTCACCAGCGGCAAGAATCGAGGGCGAACTAAGGCCATGGAAGACCACGGCTGCGAGTGTGCCGCCCAGAAGACCAAAGAAAGCACCATGTCCGGTTGTCCGTTTCCAGAACATTCCAAGCAAGAAGGTGGCAAAAACAGGCGCATTCACGAAGCCGAAGACCAACTGAAGGAAGTCCATAATGTTGTTCACATTTTTGGCCACATAAGCAAATCCGATTGAAATCAAGATTCCAGCCACAGTCGCAAACTTGCCCATCCACATGTAATGGGAATCCGATTTACCTTTTGCGATGTAGGACTGATAGATGTCGTAGGTCCAGACAGTATTGAAGGCCGTCACGTTACCAGCCATGCCGGACATGAATGAAGCCATCAGCGCCGTGAGAGCGAGTCCTAGCATACCGGTCGGAAGGTAGTGGGCGATCAGCGAAGGAATGACTAGATTGAAGTCCGTCTCACCAGTGATGCCATTTGGGATATGGTAAGTCGATCCGGTCTTGGACATCAGCGCCAAAGCAATCATGCCGGGAACGATGACGATGATTGGGAAAGCCATTTTGGGAATAGCACCAATTATCGGGGTACGTCGGGCATCGCCCATGTTTTTTGCCGCCATCGCGCGCTGCACGACTAAGAAGTCTGTACACCAGTAACCGAAGGATAGCACAAACCCGAGGCCGAAAACCATTCCGAACCACTCGACGCCCATCGGGTTCGCCGTTGTGCCCATGTATTTCCAAGAGTGAGCATAGGTCTCAGGCAGTTTACTCATCATGCCCGTCCATCCACCCAGATCGTTCAGACCAATGATCACGAGCGGCGCAAAGCCCAGAACGATCAGGAAAAATTGAAGCACTTCGGTATAAATGGCCGAGGAAAGTCCACCCTTCAGCACATAAGCCAGAACCACGATGGAGGAGGCAATGAGCGAGACATTGTAATCCCACTTCAGCAACAAATGCATGAGCGCCGCCAACGCGTGCAGCGACGCACCGGACGAAGCCACGGTCATCACAGCAAAGGCAATCGCATTGAGGCCTCGGGTTTTTTCATCGAAACGCAGTTTCAAATACTCGGGCACCGAACGCGCCTTCGAACCGTAGTAAAAAGGCATCATGAAAATCGCCAGGAAGATCATCGCTGGAATCGCCCCCACCCAATAGAAGTGGGAGGTCATAATCCCATACTTCGCACCCGAGGCCGCCATTCCGATGACCTCTTGCGCGCCGAGATTCGCCGAGAGGAATGCCAGACCGGTCACCCAAACTGGGATTGATTTGCCGGACAGAAAAAAGTCGTCCGCCGTCTTCATGTTTCGCCGAAGCGCAAAACCGATCCCGATAACGACGAGAATGTAAACTGCGAGGATCGAATAATCGATGAGAGTGAGATTGATGGCGTTTGAATCCATGAGATGAAAAAAATGCAGGGGGGTTGATTAAATCAAGGCCACGAGCACGGGACTATGTAATCAAGCACTCACAAACCAATGAATGATTTCTTTCATATCGGCATTCATTTGAGGATTCCAATCTTTTTTAGACTGTTTTTATCACTCTCCAACCCTAAGGCGGACTTGACTTCTTTGAGATCCTGAACGTGATTTTTGCTCCCGTCGCTTGGATGATTCGATAGAGTCAACCTGTATTGATTTTATGAACCGAGCGAGCGCCAACAACAGGCATCAATTTCTTTCGTTCTGCATGGCGTTTGTTTTTTTGGTTTCGCTTGTCACTGCCTTCGCGAGTGTGGGAGGAGCGGCCCAAGACTTGAATCAACGCGGCTTGGACTTGATGAAGGAAAGCAAGCCCCTTGAGGCCAGAAAACTTCATGAAGAAGCCCTATTGATTCAAGAACGTGACCTTGGGCCTAGTGACATTGATGTAGCGACAACGCTCGAAAATCTCGCGGAAACGTTTCGGAGTGCCATTGAGAACTCGGAACCGACGAGCGATCACGCCAAAGCCCGCCAACTTTATACGCGGGCTTTGCAAATCCGAGAGGCCTTGCTCGGCCCAAACGACATCACTCTGAGCAAAATCCTTAACTCCATCGGCGACACTTATAATAAATCGGCTCAGCACCAACTGGCGCGTCCCTTTCACGAGCGCGCGCTGGCTCTCAGCGAACAATCAAATGGCCGAGAGCATCCCGCAACCATCCACCCGCTCAATCGCCTCGCTGATACGTGTCGAAATATGGGCGACCACGCCAAGGCACTCGAGCTTTTCGGGCGCGTGCTTGCCATTCATGAAAAAAACTTGGGGCCGGAGGATCTCAAAACCGCAGCAGCGATCAGCCAGTTAGCCAGAACTTATGGGAATATGGGCAACTACTCCCAAGAATTGGAAATGCATCAGAGGGCATTGGACATCATACAAAAGAAACTCGGCTCGGACCATGCATCCACTGTGGATGTATTAAAAAGCATGGGAGTAACCTGTCGCCGTCTTGGAGATTTTGAAAAAGGCCGCGAACTCATTGAGCGAGCTCTTGAGATCCAAAAGAAATACTCGGCTCCAGATAGTGCTGAGATCGGCGCCCTCATGTCGAACTTGGCTTCGATCCATGGCGATGTCGGCGACAATGACAAAGCGCGCGACTTCCATGAACAAGCACTCCGGATTTTGGAAAAAACACTCGGACCTAACCATCCGTTGACAGCGCATACGATGGATAATCTCGGCCTATGCTACGATAGGATTGGCGATTACAAAAAGGGCCAGGAACTTCACACACGAGCGCTCCCTGTGATTGAAAAAGCGTATGGTCACGACCATTCTTCGACAGCACACATCATCCGAAATTGCGCTAGGTCCTATCTCAATAATGGCGATACACGGAAAGCCCGCGAACTTTACGAACAAGTATTAGCCATCAGAGTCAGAGTCTATGGTCTGGATCATCCGTTCACAGCAGAAACGCTGGGCTCGCTCGCAGATACGTTTGATCAAGAAGGCGACCACCATCACGCGCGGGAGCTTCAGATCCAGGCGCTCAAAATCTACGAAAACGCAATGGGGCCGGAGAGCCTCGATGCAGCCAAAGCCATGGACGCTCTCGCGCAGAATTATGCAACAACCGGGGAGTATGATAAAGCGCGTGAGCTCTATGAGAAGGCTCTCCCCATCTTCGAAGCCGTATTGGGCCCACAGCACTCCTCCACGGCTTACGCACTTCTCCAATTGTCATCG
Organism: bacterium; assembly: GCA_009920585.1. Taxonomy (GTDB): domain Bacteria; phylum Verrucomicrobiota; class Verrucomicrobiia; order Chthoniobacterales; family Terrimicrobiaceae; genus UBA967. The sequence continues at coordinate 4,710 of RFZT01000030.1, read as the reverse complement.
GCGCTCTATATGACCGATCAGACCTCACTCGCGCGCAGTTACGCAGCCCGAGCCGCATCAGCACTCGAGCGCAATCTGCAATCAGCGCTTCTGTCCGACGAGGCAGCGCGCCTCAAATGGCAGGAAAATAATCTCCCCGTCGATGTATTGGCATGCCTTTTAAGGCCGGAACAATTGGCACAACTGAGCCTTCGATGGAAAGGCATCGTGATGGATTCCCTTCTCGAAGACCGCGCCTTAGCGAAAACCTTCGCTAAGGACAAAGATACAACACAGCCATTGAGAGAACTGCGATCCCTTCAAAATAAACTTTCCAGACTGTCCTTCACCCAAGACAAAACCAACGAGTCCGCCGGGATCAGCGAACAGATCAGCGCCATCCAACGCAAAATGGCGAACCGAACCCATGTGTTTGGCCGCGTGCGAGCCAGCGCTGACCTGACATTGGACTCCATTCTACCCGCATTGTCAGGGGGTGCGATGTTTGTGGATTTTATTGAATTCAGCGATCCCAAGCTGACCGGAGATGCCAAGCTTCAGTACGGAGCCAGCCTACTCACCGAGGATGGCAACCCTGTCTTTATCCGCATCCCCGATCGTGCAGGCATTGATCGCACGATTGATGCTGTCCTCTCCGCACTCCAGAAAAAGGACGAGAAACTTCTTTCGGCGAACCTCTCCGAGCTCAGTGAAAAACTCTGGAAGCCTATCGCCAATAAAATCCCCTCCTCTATTCAGCGACTGATCATCTGCCCGGACGGCAAACTGAACTTCGTTTCCTTTGCATCGTTGTTGGACAGTGAGGAGAAATTCGTTTGCGAGAAATACCTCCTCAACTATGTCGCGACGGCGCGAGATTCCTCGCCGCGAGGCTCCGAAGCAGGAAGAAAAGCGATAGCCATCTTTGCCAATCCCATGTTTGACTCCAGCTCTGCGGAGACTTTCTCCAACCATGTGACAATGCGGTCGTGCGAGATTTCCGCATTCGTAAAAGTGAAACTGCCTCCCTTGCCCGGCACGGCCACAGAGTCCGAAACTCTGAATAAAACGGCCGCTTCCCTAGGTTGGGCGACGAACACCTTCCTCGGCAAGGATGCCACTGAAAAACAAATCCGCTCCATCCATCATATAGGCATCCTGCACCTCGCCACTCATGGATTCTACCTCCAATCCCAAGTCCCGTTTCAAGAGAACTCCCGGGCAATCCATTTGGAGAGCACGGACAAAAGCGCTATGCCCGTTACTAAAAGGGATGGATCATTCAATCCCATGCGGGCCAGCGGCATTGCACTAGCCGGCGCCCAATCCACCTTCCAGTCTTGGAGAGACGGAATCTCTCCGGACCCTGATAATGATGGCATCCTCATGGCGGAAGAGGTCGCTGGACTAAATCTCGATGGGACATGGCTTGTGAGCCTCTCGGCCTGTGAAACCGGAGTGGGAGAAGCACGATCGGGGGAAGGTGTGTTTGGACTCAGAAGAGCCTTTATGATGGCAGGCGCGCAAAACCTGCTCATGACGCTCTGGCCTGTGAACGACTCCACCACCACAGATATCATGAACGATTTCTATAAGAAGTGTCTCGCTACAGGAAATCCCACCCGCGCTCTTGCGGAAACACAAAGGGACTGGCTCTGCAAGCTTCGCAAGGAAAAAGGCCTGCTCGCGGCGGTGGGCGATGCTGGCGCCTTCGTGATGACCTCGCCCGGGATCAACGCCAGGAATTTCCCTGAGGAGTAATACCAAAAAGCAGCATGCTTTTGGATTTTTGGAAAGGGGCACAGCGCGTCTCGCCTGTGTGTGTTGGGGTGTTCCTTGGTTCCGCTAGGCAGGGTGCGCGAGCAAGTAGGCCAGTCTTCACACGGCCGAGACGGCCATGCCCCCTTTCTTTTGCGCTACAAAGTCCAATTTCAAAGGGACAATGGTATAAGGGTGATGAAACCCTGCTCGCATCACGGGAATGTGCTCACGATAATGTGATCCTGCCCCCATCGGCAGGTATTCGGACCGAGCGATTTCTGATCTGCGATAGCGGTATCGATCCCCTCGACAACGATTCCACGGGTGACGACTTGAAAAGGATGCTCTTCGTCGGAAGCTGATGGCAGATTTTGAGCGAATTTTTTATGGATTTCTGATTCCCGGGAACAAGCTATGACCTCAACAACATCCGAGCCAAAAGGTGGTCCGATCCTCATTTTAAAAGGGAAAGCGGGTCCAGGAATTTCAATGGTTTGGTTCGCATGAAGAAGTGTGTCCCGGCTCCAGCGGTTGGGGAAAAGCACCACTGAGCGTCCATCGCTCTGATGACAGACCACCGTGATATGGCAATCCTCTGCGCTTCGAACACGGAAACTAATGTTCTCACCAGCCACATAAGCCCGCTTTCCATCGCCTGTGAAAATTTCCACTGGAAAATCCCTCGGTATGCTGTCGAAACGATCCGTCACGATTTGCTTCACGTTATCCAGACTTTGTTTGATGTTGGCAGGTTCCAATCCGCTCTTCACTCCAGACTTTGCGTCACCAACAGAAAGCCTCTCCCTTACTTTTTCAGCGGAAATATCCAGATGCGCTAATTTTGTTTCCCTACCGCCGACTTGGGCCAACTCGGCCTCGACTTTAACCCCGTCTCCACTCCGATAGAATCGTCCACGCAGGATCGCATTCACCCCAGCCATGCTCTCCTTCTGGATCTTGGCATTCGGTTCAAGACTTTTGTAGGAATTCCCACCATCCCTTGCATGGTCCTCAGCAAGACGTTTTCTTGAAATGAGATTCACCTTTTCCGAGGCAGCGAGACCGGCCTCCATTTCTTTCGCCAATACAGACGAAAAAGAGGACTGGAGATCGGTATTTTCGTAATTGAAACTGCCGACCGCGATGTTGAGCTTTTTCCCATTGGGGCGCGCATCGAGATTCGCAATCATCCGGATGATCATCTCCGTGTCGAAGAATGGTTCTGATTTATAAACCGTCTTCACAGGGTCAGGCGCCCCTGCCTCAATCCGAGTCTCCGCCGCAATGAGGCAGGAGGAGAGAAAGCTCCCGAAGGCGAGCAAAAGGCCTATCCTCACAAAAAAATGAACACCTATGAACTCCCTAATTCGCACGATGAGCAAACTCACTGAATTGAAATACTCGGAGACCAACAAAAGAAACGATGGAAAAACAAACATTCAAAATGCAATTATAAGGGATGATTCCCATGCCCAAGAAACTCATTATCTAATCTAATAATGACACACGAGTTGCAGCATCAGCCATGATTAACTCCCCCCACATCAGATTATTTTGGAAGACAATCGCAGCCAATCTTTCCGTTGCAGCGGCTGTTTATCTCACGGCTTGGGCGTCTTCACAGGCTTTTCGTGGTGAAGCCCATTCCTTTTCCCCGATCTGGCCAGCGAGTGGAATCTCATTGGCGGCCATACTCCTGCTCGGCCCCAGAATATTGCCGGGTATTTTTCTTCCACTGTGTGCAAGCAGCTTGGTGGCGGGATCACCTTGGCTATTCAGTTTTCTGGCCCCGGCAGGAGTCACACTGTCCATCTGGGGCGCCAGCACCCTTCTCCGCAGACAACGTTTTGATATCGCACTATCCTCAACGCGCGATGTCCTTTTGCTGGCAGGCCTGGGAGCAATCGTACCGATGGGTGTCTCGGCCTTCTCGTCTGCCAGCTGGCTTGTGGTTTCTGGAATGATGCCCGCAAGTGGTCTTTGGGCCGTGGCCAGCATCTATTGGGCCACCAGCACGGCTGGAACAGTAGTCGTTACGCCCGTGATTCTCCTTATTGCAAAGGGCCGCTTTCTTCCGAAAGGAATTTCTCTTAAGCAATTCGTCTTGGCCGTTTTTCAATTGGCAATCGTCTTTTCCTCAGCTTGGTTTGCCTTTCATAGTGAGTCATCCCAAGGGATCATCATGGACTCCCTAGCCTATCTGCCGTTTCCCTTTTTGATCTGGGTTGCGCTCGCGCGTGGCCTGCCCGCAGCGGCTCTATCGGTCCTCATTGTTGTCATGACGGCTGCGGTTTTTACCAGTGCTGGACGCGGACCATTTGTAACGGAATCCACCCTCTTCACCATCTGGCAAATCGAAATCTTCATCGCGATTGTGACCACCACTGGGCTTCTCATCGGTGCCGGCTCCGAGGCACAACGGCGCGAAAAGATCCTTCTAGCTGAGGCGGCCACACGAAAAGCGGAACTGGAGCGCCTGAAAGCTCAGATCCATCCCCACCTCCTCTTCAATTGCCTCACGACGATTCATTCACTCATTCGCACCGACACGACTGCGGCCCAAGCAGGCCTATTCTCGCTCTCCGCTTTACTGCGAAAGTCGCTCGATGTGGCCAAGGAGCCGATGATTCCCCTCCGTCTCGAGCTAGAAATCATCCGAGCTTCCCTAGAACTGGATAAAATGCGATTCGAGGAGGGATTGGAATGGAGCGTGAGTGCCGATGCTCGCACGGAAGATTTTCCTGTACCGCCGATGTTGCTTCAACCGCTCATTGAAAACGCGGTCAAACACGGCGTGGTTGAGGGATTCGGGCGAGTGAATCTGGAAGCCCATATTGAAGGTGAAGATCTACTCGTGCTGGTGAGTAACACAGCTCCGCCCGACTCCAACCCCGAAAACTGGGGCGAAAGCGTCGGCTTGGCCAGTGTGCGCTCGCGGATTGCTGATGCTTGCCCAACAGGTAGCACTGT
>RFZT01000290.1 GCA_009920585.1 bacterium | reverse complement strand
AAGCCCAAATCCAGTCCTTCGCGTCGCAAGTCTAAGCCTACCGCCCAGCCTAGGCACCGACTGCGTCGGAGATTTGTCGTTTCCCTCATTAAGATCGGCATTGTTACGTGCGTCCTTTGGTCACTCATCGCTGCTGCATACTATGCCTGGGCGACTCGGTTCGATCTGAAGACCATCCACGAGATGAACGAACGCTCGGTCATTTTCGACCATGAGGGCAAATATTACTCCCGCCTCGCTGGAGAGAATCGTGAAGTGGTCCCCTTTGACAAAGTTTCCAACTATTTTATCAACGCCTTAATCAGTCGCGAGGATACGCGTTTTTACCAACATCATGGTGTGGATCCGATCGGTGTCGCGCGCGCGATTTTTCGCAATCTTTTCATGGGAGGCTTTCGCGAGGGAGCCAGCACGATCACCCAGCAACTGGCTCGCAATAGCTTCCCGCTCGGAGGCAAAAATCTCCACCGCAAACTCATTGAAGCCGCCTTGGCTTTTCGTATTGAGACCGAGTTGAGCAAGGAGGAGATTTTGGAAGGTTACGTGAACCGGATTTATTTTGGTTCGGGAACCTATGGAATTGAGGCTGCGAGTCAGACGTATTTTGGTAAGCCCGCATCGAAGTTGAATCTGCAGGAGTCCGCGGCACTGGCTGGCCTCATTCGTAGTCCGAATCGCTTCTCACCGTTGAACAATCCGGAGGGATGTATTCGCGAGCGCAACACCGTTCTCGGTCGAATGCTTCAACTCGGTCTTGTGACCAACTTGGAATATGAGGACGCCTTAGCCAGTCCGCTTGTGGCTATGCCTCTCACGAAAACTTCGCCGGAACAGAATTGGGCGATGGATGCCATTCTACGAGAACTAGACCTCGTCCTCGAGCCTGGACAAATGGGGGCGGCTGGAGGATTGAAAATTTACACCACCATTGACGGTCCGCTGCAGGTCGCTGCTGAGACAGCAGTGCAGACACGTCTTCTGCAAGTTGAAGCCCAGCCTGGCTACCCACACAAACCCATGGCGGATTTTGCAAGCGCCATTCTCGATCACGAAAAATCGGCGCCTTATTTGCAATCCGCAGCCATTGCCTTGGATAATAAAACCGGTGGCATACGCGCCATCGTTGGCGGCCGTGACTACGATAAAAGCAAGTTTCACCGCGCCATTTATGGGAAGCGCCAAGCTGGATCCGTCGTGAAGCCGTTTGTATATGCCTGTGCATTCGAGGTCGGAATGTCACCTGACGAGCCCATTTCAGACAATCGTATCCAACCCGGCGATATTCCACAAAAGTTTGGCCGCTACGACCCCTCGAATTCGGACAACACCTATCGTGGCATCCAGCCTGCCGGCGAGGGTTTGATCGATTCGCGAAATACCATGAGCGTCCGCGTGGGTATGCGTGCCGGTCTTGACCGTATCGCAGATAAGGTCGCGCTTGCTGGTCTTGCGGAAAAACCACCGCGTTTCCCTTCGATTTGTTTGGGCACATTTGAAACCAGCCTGAAAGATCTCACCGCTGCCCAGCCGTATTTGATCGACCGAGTCATCGATGACTCTGGGGCCGTACTGTACAAGTCCACCAGAGGTCGCCTTCCGATCCTACAGCCTGCTGCGGCACAGGCTACGGCGGCCCTTTTAGAGAAAGTGGTCGAGCGTGGTACCGCTTCTCATGCCCATGAATACGGGCTCACTGGATATGGAGCTGGAAAAACCGGTACAACAAATAACTTTCTCGACGCTTGGTTCGTGGGTTTTGACTCGCATCTCACCTGTGGGGTTTGGGTGGGTTTTGACAAACCTCGCCCGATACGGCCAGGTGGCTACGGAGGCGCTCTGGCGCTGCCTATCTGGGTCGATATCATCGAGGCAGCGAAGCGTTCGAACTGATCGTTCAGATTGAAAAAATATCACGTTTCGAAGAAACGAATCCCTTTTCCTGTTGCAAGGGATCGCTAGAGAGTGCAGGGTGATCGGGCTACGGGGCGTAGCTTAGCTTGGTAGAGCGCCTGGTTTGGGACCAGGAGGTCGGAGGTTCGAATCCTCTCGCCCCGATTTTTTTCTTCTTCGGAAATACAGTGAGTGCTTTTGGGGGAGGGGAGCAACTCAGTCCTTATATTTCTTATGCCATTTCGTGAACTTGGTCTTACCGACCACATCCTTTCCGCTATCCGTGACGCCGGCTATACCGAGCCGACTCCGATTCAATCTGCAGCCATTCCTGAAGTCCTCACCGGCAAGGATATCATCGGCATCGCCCAAACGGGCACCGGCAAAACGGCTGCATTCACACTGCCGATCCTGAACATGCTGGCTGCAGCTAAACCTGCTCCACAGCGTCGCACGTCCGCGCTCATCTTGGCACCGACACGCGAGTTGGTCGTCCAGATCGAGGAAAACGTGCGCCGCTATGGCAAGAACCTGCCGATCCAGATCGCTCTTGTTTATGGTGGTGTGGGTGAGCGCCCTCAGATGGCTGCCCTGCGTGATGGTGCGGACATCATTATTGCCACTCCTGGTCGCCTGCTGGACTTGATGGGGCGTGGATGCGCGAATTTCTCCGCCTTGCGCTTTCTTATCCTAGATGAAGCCGACCGAATGCTGGACATGGGATTCCTGCCCGACATCCGTCGGATTGTGAAAGCCCTCCCGCGCCCTCGCCAGACGCTTCTTTTCTCAGCCACGCTCTCGCCCGATATCGAAAAAATCACCCGTGAGTTTCAGGAGTCGCCCAAAGTCGTTCAAGTCGGCAAGCGATCCAACCCCGCCGAGACGGTCGAACAATGTGTTTACGAAGTGCCACATCCCGGCAAACAGAACCTTCTCCTCCATCTTCTTCGCGATCCAGCGATGCAGATGGTGTTGATATTTACACGCACGAAGCACGGGGCTGACCGCGTCGCGCGCAGGTTGGAGCAATCGGGTATCACCACGGCCACACTTCATGCCAACCGTTCACAGAATCAGCGCATCCGCGCCCTCCGTGATTTCAAGGCTGGGACGGTGCGCGTTCTTGTAGCCACGGATATCGCCGCTCGTGGGATTGATGTCGAAGGAATCTCTCACGTGGTGAACTTTGACTTTCCGCCGCATCCCGAGGATTACGTTCATCGCATTGGC
>RFZT01000289.1 GCA_009920585.1 bacterium | reverse complement strand
GGAGCAAACCCACTGGGAAGGCCACCCCCTTGGTCGCTCGATCGCTGGAACTCTTGAAAGCATCGAGTCCATGACGGCCGAGGATTTTCGGAGTTACCGCAAATCTCACTACAACGCTCCCAGTACGGTCATCTCCGCTGCTGGGAATATCCGACACGAAGACGTTGTCGAAAAAGTCACCGCCGCACTCAAGGATCTCCCTCGCGGCAAAGCTCCCGCGGCAAAACACTGTCCTCCACCTCGCAACTCTCCCAAAATCGTCACCGCCGCTCGCGATGTCCAACAGACCCAACTTTCCCTGGCTCTTCCGGCCATCAGCCACTGCGATGAACGCCGCTATGCCGCCCATCTTCTCCATGTGATTTTGGGGGCGAACGCCAGCTCCCGGCTCTTTCAGGAAATCCGCGAAAAGCGGGGTCTTTGTTACTCGGTGAGCACTCATCAGACGACGCTCAATGACGGCGGTTATTTGGGGATTTCGGCCGGTCTGGACCGCCGCAATCTCGAAAAATCCCTCACCCTCATTCTTGCTCAATTTGAAAACCTGAGAAACAAAATCATTGGTATTGCCGAATTGCGCCGTGCGAAGGAATACACCATTGGATCCAGTCGCATGGCCCTCGAGCGCACATCCACCCAAAACATGCGCCTCGGAAATTCTGTTCTCGCCCACGGCAAAATTGTCGATCCCGAATCCGTGAACGAGAAGATCCGCAACGTCACCCCGGACGAAATTCGAGCCCTCGCCCAAGAAATACTGATTCCAAATCGAATCACCCTCGCTGTCGTCGGCCCGAATCCCGATGAGCGCATGTTGAAAAAACTCCTCGCCGCCTGAAATGAAAGCCGTGATTTTTGATTGGGACGGCGTGGTAATCGATTCCTCCGCTCAGCACGAGCACTCTTGGGAAATCCTCGCTAAGGAAATCTCAAAGCCTCTTCCCGATGGCCACTTTCTACTCGGATTTGGAAAAAAGAACGCCCTCATCATCCCCGAAATCCTCGGCTGGACGACTGATCCCGCTGTCATTACCGCGCTCTCGAATCGCAAAGAAGAGATCTACCGCGAACTCGTCCAAGCCAGTGGTGTCCACGTCCTCCCGGGAGCACGCGAACTTCTCACTGCCCTTCGCGAAGCAGGAATCCCCCGCTCGATTGGATCCTCGACCCCGAGGTCCAACCTTGACGCCATCCTTCCGGTTACTGGCCTTGCCGATCTTTTTGACGCCATCGCCTGCGGCGATGATGTCACCTATGGCAAACCCTCCCCCGACATCTTTATTCTCGCTGCACAGAAACTTCACATGCCGCCCGCCGATTGCCTCGTGATCGAGGATGCCCACGTCGGACTCGAAGCCGCCCGCCGCGCCGGCATGGCCACCCTCGCGGTCGCCACCACAAATCCGCTCGCCGACCTCCAGTATGCCGACGCCGCCGTCGAATCCCTAGCATCCGTCACCCTCGATTTCCTCCTCAGCATCAAAAAATCCCAAGCCTGAGTAAATACTCGGCCGAGGTACAGTTGCCCCCGGTGCCGAATGGCGCTAAGTTAGTGGGGATTTGGGATGATTTTCGACGCCCGCTTTTCGGTGAGGAAGAGGCCCGATTTCTCTGCGGGGTTTAGTCATCAAGCGGTGGTTCTTTGGTCGGCGTTTTTTGACGCGGGGTTCAGTTCTTCCTGGGCGAAGCGGGGTGAGATCGCGCGCGATGGTGAGCAGCATTTCATCTATCATGGCGGCGATCGTTTTTGGTTTCTTATCCAGTCCGCTTATTGCGTGAGCGAATTGGCGCAACGTATCAAGACAACCTTTGAAGGAAACGCGCTGCAGATTCACGTCGTGCGTGAGTGCAGACTTTTGCATCACGCTTCGGACTAGGTTGTAGGCAATAAAGTGCATCCGCAGTTCGCGTTCGATCATGTGAGGGGAGCGGCATCGCAGGACATCCATCTTGAGGTGGGTTTTGATCTCGCGGAAATGCAGTTCGATGCCCCAGCGCCGTCCGTAGAGAGCGGCAAGATCTTCAGCGGGGATGGAGGCGTCTGTAATTGTTGTAACCACTGTCACGCTTTGAGTTCGAAAACCCTTGTGGGCAATGCTGTAGCGGACAACGCGAACATTGAGGCTCTCTGGCAACGCAGCGAACTCTTCCTCGGGCGCTTCCAATTCACAAGCACATCAAAATGAGCCGCCTTTGGGAGGTGCTCGCCAATCGCCTTACGGATCTTTTTTTCTGGCAACCGCATCAGAGAGTCCACCCCACGGGCCTTCAATGACGCAAAGGAAGCGAAGGAGCAAAATCCTCGATCGCTCACGACGAGGGCGCCTTTTTCCAGATGGGGCCAGAGAGATTGAAAAAGTTTAATTTCGTGGATATGGCGGTCCCCGTAAGCGACCTTGATAAGGGCGCCTGTAACGAGACAGAAAATCCCAACCATATTCATCGAAGGGAACCCGCACCCTGGCGACTGGGACTTGGTTTGAGGCCATTGCGCTTGGTTGAGTGCCGTATCGGGCATCGAAATGCCGGTTCCGTCAACGAGTCTGACTTGACGCCCATGCCAGAGATTTCCCTCTGGGATATGCTTTTGCATTCGATCAACGAGATGAGTGTTGATTTGATCCAGCATGTCGAGGGGGAGTTTGTTGCGGGCTTGGCAATAGGCGCTGGTGGCTTGGCTGATCGAAAGGCTTTTATCACTTACCGATTTCCGACTTAGGAAAGCCGAAACAGACCGAACCGCCTCGCGACAGGAACCGTCAGGCGTCTGAACTTGGTGGAGAAAGCTCCAGAAAATGACATCCAAGGAAAAAATGCGACGGCGAGCTTTGCTTCTAAATACGTTCTGAGAAAGAAGGTTATTTGGAATATAGGAGCCAAAAGTCTTGCGGAGATGGGAAAAGGAGCTAGCCTCCGAAAACTTGGCAAAAGCCGCTGCTGCTTCCGAAGCTGGAGGTCTTCCAAAAAGAAGAGGACCCAAGCATTTGAAGAAAGGAGTTGTATTGCGCATGCGCTACACCGTATCAATACGGTCACGTAAAGTCAACATAAATAAATTATGAATCAACACTTTCTGCAAACAGAAGAAGGACAAAAACTGCAGGAACGCTTCTTGGAACTGCGAAAAGAACTAT
>RFZT01000288.1 GCA_009920585.1 bacterium | reverse complement strand
GCTTGGCCATCAGATTTTCCCGAAACGCCTGTGAACCGAAAAACCACCCCCGCCGCAACGCCGCATGCACCGACAATTCCGGGCGCCTTTGCTCCGAGCCAAAAACCACCCCCGCTTGCGTAGGGTTGCCCCAATCCACACTCCGCTCCAGCCCCAGCAAAAACTCCTTTCTTCCCTCCGCATCATCACGACACCCGCTCACCTCAAATCCCAGCGCTGTCTCCAAAAAAGCCGGTCGGTCTGGCGCCTCCCTCAAATACAAAGGCAAGCTGCTCCAAGCATACGACTCCATGCCAGCCCCGCCTTCAACCGCCCCCGCCCGCACCGGATTCAGGTGAATGTAGTCCAAGATCGCCCAATAGGCATTCCCTGGTTCAACCGCGATCGCTTTGTATCTTCCCCCAAAAAGATGCCCCCAAAGCCGATGGCGCGTATTGATCCGGCGCGTGTAGGCATTTTGAAACCACCCCATGCCCGCCGTCAGATTCGCTTGCGGAGTTTCCAAGAGCAGATGGTAGTGATTGTTCATCAAAATATACGCATGAATTCGAAACCCAGCCCTCTTGCAAACCTCTCCCAGCGTCCTCACAAATGTCTTCCGGTCTTCGTCATCAAAAACAATGTCCGCACGACGATTCCCCCGCGCCATCACATGATAAAACGCCCCAGCATACTCGATTCGAACTTGTCTTGGCATTGCGCCAAACAAACTCAATCCCTCAAAATGTCAATAATTAATTCCTGACCCCTATGGGCTTTGATCCAATGGCTTGAGGGATCGTTACAATGCCTCGCTTGGTGAATTCATCTGCAGCCCGCGCGGAGAGGAGTCCGTCTGTTGCGAGGGCGAAGGATTTCACATTCGGATCGTTTTTCGCCATGCTTAGAAGCGTGTTCGCACGGGATTCAATCGGTTCAATCCAAAGGATGAGATCGCCAGCGACGGGTGCGACCAAGACGCCCTGTGCGTCCAGAGCCGCGAGCACACCATCACCTTCACGAAACGACACAATGGCCGAGGTATCCTGATGGTGCTTATTCAAAATATGAGCGACCTGCATGATGTCGAGAACCTGATCTGGGGTGGAGGCCTTCGATGCGAGGCGAAGAAACGGGCTGGGATTTCTACCGATATCCTTCAGGTCGGCCGTAACAAAGGTCTTCTGCCAAGGTGAGAAAGAGGCGTTGGAAAGAAACGCTGCCACCTCGGCTGGAGTTGCGCCGAGGGCCGTGAGTGCGGCGCGGTTTTCGACAGTCATTTCCTCCGCTGTGGATTCGATGAGCGTGCGTTGGAGCGTTTGGTTCACATTGACTACGGAAATGGCGGTGCCCACCCCCCCGCTGATCACAAGTCCAGAGAGATTCATCACAAGAGCGCCACCTGCCATCGCTCGCGCAGTGGCTTCCAACTTGGTTTGAAGGACGGCATCCTTCGTGTAGGGACTCACTCCAAGCTGGATGGCCAGTTCGGATTTTTTCCGTGAAACTCCAAGAACCGCCGCCGCTCCAGAGCGTGCATTTCCTTTGCCCTCGGCGGTGTTTTTCACAGCAGTGCCCACGCGCCCTAAAAGGCGGGAAGCGCCCTGCGGAAGGCGTTGAACCGCGCCGAGGGGATCTTTTACCGCTTCTTTCACGCTCTCGACCTTTTCGGCACCAGACCGCGCGAGCGCCTTTCCAAATTCCTCCGAGTTATTCATTTCATCTAACGCCGCCCTCGCTTTTATTTCGCTGGTTCGTGCAGCCAAACTCTGTGTGCCGGTGATGACCTCGGTGCCTTCCGGGCCTTGCAAACTGTAAATGAGGTGCCTTCCATCCGGCTGCGCTGTGGGCGCTACCATGTAATGAGAGCTCACAAGCCGCTCTGCTGACACGAAGTCAGCCAGAGCCACCGGTTGAAGCGCTTCATAAGCTGAAGACTGAGTCTCCACCTGCGCCATAATCGTGGGAATGCATAGAATGATTGATAGCAAGCGAAGTTTCATAGGATCCGGAAAAGGAAAGTCTGAGAATATCACTCTTAAAAAACTGCCTTCCAGTCCAATTTAATATCAAAGCCGATCCATCCACAGTCGGTATGAGGTCTAACTTGCTGATGTTTTAATCTCGTCTGTTACTCGTATCTTCGAGAGAGCTTATGGTACAAAGCGATGAATGAACTCATTACAAATATAGCATGCGGCGAATGTCATAGAACACCTCAGTTCAAATCGTTCTAAACTCGCTTAGGGGGCTTCTTTGTACGATTAAGATGTGGAGGCTACACGCCACACGATCTCCAATTCAACAAAATGTCAAAAAGTTGCTGCCCCCTTAGCGCCTAATCTTAAGGAATCCCTGTGAATCCTTTTAATCCTGTCATCCTGTCTAAAAATCCGTTTTCGAGATTAGTAATTTATACCTGCTTTCAATGGCTATTACAAACGCCTACGGATCCGGTTTCGGAGCGGTTGGCTCTTGGTTGGGCTGTGGCGAGGCGGGGGAGTTTGTGGCGTCGGCAGAGCGCGGACGCTTTCAAGTTGGCTCGCAAGTGGGGCGTCTCGCTCGGTGACGAAGTTCACCACAAGCCCCGGACGGCCCGCGCGGGCGGTGCGTCCGACCCGATGCAGGTAATTTTCGATCTGCTGAGGCAAATGATAGTTGATCACTCGCCCGACATGCTCGACATCCAGCCCGCGTGAGGCCAGGTCGGTCGAAACGAGCAGATCTACCACCCCCTCGCGAAACAATTTCAGATTCTGCCGACGCTGCACTTTATCCATTTCTCCACGATAAATCACAAAAGCCATGTTCGCGGCAGCGAGTTCGGCGGCGAGCTTGTCGCATTGCTCTCTCGTGTTCGTAAACAGGATCGTTCCGCCCTCCACTTTCTTTTTGAGCAAACGCTCCAGCAGCGGGAACCGCTTACCATCAATGACGAGTTGCTGCAGGGTCGTGAGTGTCGGGACGACGCGATGGCTCCCCGCGCTCCGAATCACTTCTGCTCCAGAAAATAAATCGGCAATGAGTTTTTCCACCGCTGGTGAGACGGTCGCCGAGAATAAGGCCAGTTGACGCTTTTGGGAGGATGCCTGAATGATCCGAGTGACATCGGGCATGAATCCGTGATCGAGCATCTGGTCGGCTTCGTCGAGGATCAGCATTCGCACATCG
>RFZT01000287.1 GCA_009920585.1 bacterium | reverse complement strand
CTCAGTTAGCAATCCACCTGGTCCCTTGGTGAATCTGCAAATCGGGAATGGCGATGACCGCCAGAATCTCAGCACGTCTATTCAGATCGTGATTGTGATGACGCTGCTCACGCTAGCTCCATCCTTGGTCATGCTAATGACCAGCTTCACGCGGATCGTCATTGTGTTAGGCTTCGTGCGGACTGCATTGGGGGTTCCAAGCGCACCAGCGAATCAACTCCTGATTGGAATATCTTTATTTATTACCTTTTTCATCATGACTCCTGTCTGGAATCAGATTCAGGAAAAGGCGGTCACCCCCTATATGGCCGAGCAGATCAACTCGAATGAGGCTATGGATTTGGCCATCGAGCCATTGCGGACGTTCATGCTTCGCCAGACTCGCCCGAGCGAAGTGGATTTCTTCTTGGACCTTGCGGGCATGGGACGCACGGAGATCAAAGATCTCCCAATGCGAGTCGTGCTTCCCGCATTTGTGATCAGCGAACTGAGAACATCATTCCAAATGGGGTTTCTGGTCTTCATTCCCTTTCTGGTGATTGACTTTTTGGTGGCCTCGACACTGATGTCAATGGGTATGATGATGATGCCTCCAACGATGGTGGCGCTTCCCTTGAAGCTTCTTCTTTTTGTCCTCGTCGATGGTTGGCAACTGGTGATTCGCTCACTCATCCAAAGTTTCGGTTAAATGAATCAGGAAACCGCCATTGAAATGCTGCGATCGCTGATCACCGTGTCCTTATTGGTGGTCACTCCGATTATCGGCGCCGCCATCATCGTAGGCGTCATCGTCAGCCTCCTGCAGGCTGTGACAAGCATTCAGGAACCGACATTGAGCTTCGCCCCCAAGCTCATCGCCATCGGTGCCGTAATCATCGTGGGAGCGCCTTGGATGATTCGCCAACTCATGCAGTTCACGATTTTCTTCATCAACAAAATCCCGGAGATGACAAAGTGATTAATATCAATGTCACAGATATTTATCCTGGCATGCTGGTCTTTCTGCGGGCATCGGGGATGTTTTTGGTGATGCCAGTATTTTCGGGAACCATGATCCCCAACACCGTTCGCATCGCCATTGCGGCGGTACTCGCCTATACGCTGGCCCCGTTATTTGGTGATTTCGGGGGTATGCCTACGCATTGGTTCCCATTTGTGCTTCAAGTGATGCATGAAATCCTTACCGGATTGCTTCTTGGATTTGCGGTGCGATTCCTGCTTTACGCATTGGAAATGGCAGGCCAAATCATAGCTGTGCAGATCGGTCTATCGATGAGTTCCAACATCGATCCGATCACTCGTACCTCTGCGACACCGCCGAGCACCATGCTTTTTTCCTTTGGCACGGTCCTTTTTCTCGTCACTGGATCTTATCAGTATTGCCTTGTGGCATTTAGACGCAGCTTCGACATTTTTCCTCCACGGGCAGGATTTGCGCCCACTTCATTAGACGTCGTTCTTGCGCAGAGCGGTAAGATTTTTCTCCTTGCCATTCAAATTGGTGCTCCCTTGCTTGCGATTAGCTTCCTAGTGAACATGTGCTTCTCGGTGCTCGGACGCGCTGCTCCAAGCTTGAACGTCTTCGTCCTTAGCTTTCCCGTGCAGATCCTGGCTGGGCTAACGGTTTTTGCGATGACGCTTGGTCTGACCGTCCAATACATCCTGCGTGATATGCAGCAACTCCCAGAGATCATGCTGCGCTTCCTTCGTTGAACCCATGGCCGAACACAACGACAACGCCACAGAGAAACCGACAGACAAGAAGCTCACCGAAGCTCATGAAAAAGGGCAGTTTGCTCAGGCCCCGGAGATACAGGTCGTTGCAGGCTTACTTGCAAGTTACTTTGCTCTCCTTTTCACCGTCGGCCCCCAGTCAAAGCATATCGCGGAATTCACAACCAGTCTCCTTGGTAACCTCGAAAAATATAAAATCACAAGCGATTCCATGCCCGATTGGACATTGCTGGCTTTTTTAATGCTGGGCGGCCTTACCTTGCCGATTCTCGGGTGTACGACCCTAGCTGCAGCCGTGGCAGGCGGTATCCAAAGCCGTTTCAAATTAACTCCCGAAGTACTCGGGCTTAAATTTGACAAGCTAAACCCTGTTAATGGCTTTCAACGTATTTTTAGCAAAGATGGAATCATCAAGATGGTTCTGGATTTAGCGAAGTTTGCGATTGTCGGGAGCTTGATCTATAGCGGGATTAAGGAAATTCTTGCCGATCCTATATTTTTCACGCCGGTTCCGGTTTTTCGAATCGGGCAATTCATCTACGATTCCACATTGGTTCTTTTTTTCCGCCTTTCGTTTGCTATGGGTGGACTAGCTATTCTTCACTACGTCTATCAGTTGCGGAAAACGGAAAAGGATCTCATGATGACCCGACAGGAGATCAAAGATGAAAATCGACAGGCCATGGGCGACCCCAATGTTCGCATGGCGCAAAGGGCGATGGCGCGCCGCCTCATGCAAAAGCAAATGCTGGCCGATGTAGAAAAAGCAGACGTGATTATTACAAACCCGACCCATTACGCCATAGCCCTCAAATACGAAAGAGGTGTGGACTCCGCTCCGGTGATCCTTGCCAAGGGGCAAAATTTATTCGCCCAGCGCATTAAAGCTATCGGATTAAAACGCGAAGTTCCGACGGTGGAGAATAAACCCGTCGCCAGAGCATTATTTAAGTATGGTCAGGTCGGTCAACCGATCCCCGCGCAACTTTATCAGGCCATTGCGGAGATTCTTGGTTACGTTTACCGTACCCACCGCTATTACTTCCACCAATTGAAAGCCCGTCGCCTGACACAATAAGCCCATGGCCGCAGCCAATCCCACATCTGGATCCCGCTTTAAATGGAGTGATCTGCTCAAGCAGACCGACCTAATCTTTACGCTTGGTCTCTTCGGCGTTATCCTTTTGCTGGTTTTGCCAGTCCCAACTTGGCTGTTGGACTTCCTCCTCTCGCTAAATATCGGCCTTTCTATGATGATTCTCTTGGTCATCATTTATGTCAAGGATCCCCCCGAGTTCTCCAGTTTTCCGACGATTTTGCTGGCTGTCACTCTATTGCGACTGGCCCTGAATATTGCATCCACCCGACTGATTCTCCTTGATGGGTATGCGGGACATGTGATCGAAGCTTTTGGAA
>RFZT01000286.1 GCA_009920585.1 bacterium | reverse complement strand
CGAGGAATCGCCTTCCAACGGCGAAGAAGTTTCTCTTCGGCTGGAAGCTGTCGCCATCTCGCGATGTTCTCGATCCAAGTCACGATTCATAGGGTAGGACGCATTTGTGATGGGTTCAAGCAAGGACAAGCCAGCGACCGATGGCGATAGTGGCGGGTATGCTGGCGAGTAGGACAAGGCAACCGGCACCAGATTTGCGATAGCCAACTCCGGTCCCAGGGATGCTGAAGCTCGTGTATTTTTTCCCACGAGCCGTTGTGCCAACACGGAATCCGCGACCACCGACAGAATAGCCAACACCAGACTTGCTCAGATTCACCCTGAACGGGCCGAGATTAACAGATTTGCGGTAGGTGAAGCCCATGGATATGGAGTGTTCAGTTTGTAAGCATTAAGTTTTCAGTTGGGGCGGACCTAATATGATCGATTCTAGAGTTCCTTAACAAGCGGGTCGAGCGGGTTTTTCTATGCGCATAAAACATCAGTTAATCAAAAATGACATTCGGGTTCATTTCGCGTTGACTGAACCAAGTGATGCCGTGTTCTTGTTTTAAAATTTCCTTTTGTCGGCTCCAGATGCGGTGGCAGCAACCGAAGTAATGATTGCGTCCATTGTCGGTGACTTCCATTCGGGCGCGATCGCCAGCTTCGTCGATGAGCTTGGCGATCGCGGGGTCGGCGCGGATCGGGTCTTGAAGATGTCTGCTTTTACCTGGGATGATCTTTCTGGTCTGCTTCGCAAGCTCGCGGCGGCGCAAGAGCTCAGGGTCTGGAGGCTCCGGTGGCGGCAAGGGATCTAGGGCTGGGGAAAGACGTGGTGGCATGGATGCTCGAAGGGCCTCACGATCCGAGGGTGTCTTCCGACTGAGGCGACCGGTCAAATAATAGTAAGGCATCATCACAATCCATATGGGGATCCAAATCGGGCAGGTGAGCAGGATGAAGGCTGCAGCGGCAGCCTTGATAAGGATGTCCTCTTGGCGCGGTGAAAACCACTTATTCGGGTTCCGTGCTGGCGGGCGTTTTTTTGAGTTAAAATGCATCATGGGATCATCTCAACAAGTCGGTGGATTATTGGGTGTGATGGTCAGGATTGGTTACTTGGTTTGAGGGCTTCCGGTTTTTGCTAAAGGAGCCCTTCATAAATCGGAACCGGCTTGTTTTTTTCTAGCGTCGTCTCCCTGATTTGCTCCATCAGTTGTTTCGCGCGTAACGAAGCTTTGCCAATTTGCTCTGGGCTCATTTCTGCAGCAGTCTGCTTCAGAAATTCCTTTGCTCGGGGATGATCGTTTTCGGCAACCACGAAGCGGGCGTAGGCCTCGACTAAATCTTTTTTCACTCCTTGGCCACGGCGCAAGCAATCCCCCAAATTGGTAAGGGCGAGGGAGTCCCCTTGCTGGCTTGCCCGCATATACCACTGGACTGCTTTGGATGGGTCTTTTTTAACGCCCAAGCCTTTTTCGTAACAGAAGCCCAAATTGTTCTGTGCGGCGAGGTCACCTTTCTCTGCGGCTTTGAGGTACCATTTTGCTGCTTCGGCATTGTCTTTCTGAACGCCGATACCTTTATCATAGCAAAGGCCCAAATTCGACTGCGCGGGAGCAAATCCTTTTTCTGCGGCCTTACGAATCCATTTCACACCCTCGATAGCGTCTTTCTTCACCCCCTTGCCCTCAAGGTAGCAAATGCCATAGTTAATCTGGGCGCGGGCATTTCCCTGCTCTGCAGCAAGGCGGTAGAGTTGAGCGGCCTTGGAGTGGCTCTTCCAGACCCCGTGTCCCTCATCGTAGCAGATGGCCAAGCTGTAACGCCCTAGGGCATACCCTTGGTCACCCGACTTCCGATACCATCGAGCGGCTTCGCTGTAATCCTTCTTAACTCCGATGCCGTAATAGTGAAAAAATCCTAGGTAGTATTGAGCGATAGGATTGCCCTGCTCAGCTGCTTTGCGGATCCATTTTGCGGATTCCAGCTCGTCCTTTTTCGTCTCCACTCCGTAAAAGTGAAAGCATCCCACGCAGAGCTGGGCGTCGGCGTCGCCCTGAGAAGCGGATTGCTTGAGTCCCTCCATCATCTTGGAATCCTTTGCCGGAAGGATCGCGGTGGACGCGACAAAAAATAGTGTGGGGATGGTGTGTTTAAAAAATCTGCTCATAGGAATGTCTGTAGTGGTGAAAATAATTTGCGGTCAAAATGGAAACTCGGTCTGACGACAGAACGCTCTCTCAGACGGCTTCTGCGGGTGGATGCGGTAGATCACAGATTCAATAAGAAGTAGGATTTTGGTTATCATTTCGCCTGCAACCCTAACAACACTGGTTGGACATCTACGGGGGGGAGACTTTTTTTCTAAAAAATAAAAAAACCGCATTAACGCGCCCAGAGGCTAAAAAGCACATCATTACGATGTGGTTTCTATGGCATTATTATTTAATGGTGTTGATTGCTTCGCTGAGTCTGGCCATTTCGTGGTGTGTGTAGCCTGTCGCTACGTCTTCACTGGTATGGCCGGCCAGCTTCATTCTGAGTTCTTTGGAGACGCCTTCATTGGCCATAGCCGAGACAAATCCATGCCGTAAGGAATGGAAAGTTTTTGCAGTGAACCGGCGCCTGTTCCCTTCGAGCTTCTTCCCTTCAGGCGCTCCGAGTCCGGCTTCGTTCACAATGTTGAGAAACTGACGGCTGAGTCCTGAGCGTCCCGCGATAGACTGCCGCGCCAGTGTAGGTGATATAGCGCCGCCAGTGTCGCCAGCGATCTTCTCCAAATGCCGCCTGAGCTTGGGATGAATGGGAAGGCTTTCTAGGCGCTTGGTCTTTTGAGCCTTAAAGGTAAGAAGTCCCTTGGTGAAGTCCACCGACTGCCAGTCCAGTCGGACAGCATCACCGAGCCGTAGGCCGGCGTAGAAGGCTAATTGTATCACCGTCTTCCATTCTGCCGGTGCTGTGGCCACAAGCGCCCTTACTTCTGAAGAGTCGAAGGCTTCCCGCGCCTGTGTCTCACTTGCTGGAATATCCACAGCCTCGCAAGGGTTGACTTGAATGGCGCCCTGTCTTCTCGCCCGAGTGGGCTTGCCTTTACTGAGACCGCGTTCGACGATGACAGACGCATTTATGACGATCAACCAGCTTTCCCAACAAACGCCATTCACCACCAAAGATG
>RFZT01000285.1 GCA_009920585.1 bacterium | reverse complement strand
AGCTGTGGAGAGGCCTTGAATGTGATCACTGATGCCCGTGCCCAAGGAGTTCAGGCGTGGGTCGAAACGGTCATTCCCTATCTCACGTTGGACAGTTCCTTTGCCGAAAAACCCAATTTTGAAGGGGCGAAATATGTGATGAGCCCCCCCATTCGCGACCGCCATCAACAAGAAGCCCTTTGGAAGGGGTTAAGGGATGGTAGCATCAGCACCGTCGCCACGGATCACGCTCCGTTCGATTTCGCGACACAGAAGCACATGGGGCATCCTGATTCTGACAAGTGCCTCAATGCCGAATTCCAACCCAGCGGCAAGGCGGGAAACTTTTCCCTCATTCCCAATGGCATTCCGAGTATCGAGGAGCGGATTAAACTCCTCTACACGGACGGGGTTCTGAGCGGTAAAATCTCCCTCGAGACGCTGGTCGCTGTTGCCAGCACCAATGCGGCGAAGGTTTTTGGACTATATCCAAAGAAGGGTGAGATCGCGGTCGGGAGTGATGCGGACGTCGTGGTTTTCGATCCCAAATCCACCTCCACCATTTCGGTAAAAACCCATCACATGGCGACAGATTATTCGGCCTTCGAGGGGCGAGAGGTCTCGGGAAAAATACGGGACGTGACTGTCCGGGGCCGATTTGTGGTTCGTTCGGGCGCTCTAGTCGTGGGCGAGGGGGGAGGTCGCTATCTCGCTCGTCCCTGCACCCATTAAAGTAACAGAACTCATCCTGAAGCTTGTTGAGTAAAGCATCATCCAAGTTCTGGAAGGCATATCATGAGATGCCGCTTTCGATTCAGAAAAGTGCTGTAAAGCAATATAGGCTTTGGTTGAATGATCCCTCACACCCATCCCTGCAGTTTTAAAAAGTCCAAAACTTTTGGTCTTGTAGGGTCACAGATTCCTATCGCGCCCTTGTTGTCATGGACGGAGATAAAGCAGTTTGGTTTTGGATTGGATCTCATCCGGAATACGAATTATTAATCCGGAGGTGGTAGGCCAATAGGACTCTCCAAATCATCCTCATAATTTTATTCAACCATGCATAATAGGGGCAAATGGCTCTACGGCTTCTCCTTCAGCTCCATTGGAACTTGAATAACCTGCCCGTTTGAAAGGTGAATTGTTACTGACTGGCCAGCCAAGGCTACACTGGGCTGGATATTTCCAATCACAACACGCACGCCGAAATCGCCCATGGGTTCGAATTTGGAGGTCATTGAGGGATAGGGTGTTTCAATTTTATCGATGGTGAGGGGGCTGTTCGGCGGGTTTTTGAGGACGATCGTTCGAGAAATCGGGGAGGAGGTTTCCTGAGGGAGAACAAGCTTCGAGGGAGCCACGGAGATCGGGGCTGGAACGACGACAAGCACGCTCACCTCCAATTGCTTCCGAGTGGGGTGATTTGTCTCCAACGTGATCTTGTCCCCATACTGGCCGGGTTCATATCGGTCTTCCAGATTGGCTGTGACCTGATACGCGCTTTCATCGGGAAGTTTGTCCCAGCGGATCTTGAGTTTTCCACTTTCGGATTGGGAGGTCAGAATTTCAAATGGTTCGTTTTTTAACGATTTGACGATCACGGAGGCTGAAGCGAGAGCCTGCGGCGAATCTTTTTGGAGCATCATGGTGTTGGGGGAGATTTGAAAATCGGCACTGACGATGCCCTTGATCAGGAGCTGAAGGGTCGGATTTGTGGGATCATTCGACTCGATGTTGATGGGTTTCTGCACCTCGCCGCTACGACCGGCGAGCGAGAGTTTGGCTGCAACCTTGGCGGAGTCTCCTGGCGGGATGATATTTTTTTCTAATTCCGCAGTGGTGCATCCGCAGGCGGGTTGGACTTTCTTGATCTCCAAGTCGGCGGTGCCTGTGTTTTTAACGAGGAATGTGTGTTCGACTGATTCAGCGGCATCGCGGCTTCCAAAATCGAAGGTTGCTTCTTCGCACTGGATTTGCGGTGTGGCGACATCGGCGGCGGATGTGGATAGGGCGGCGCAAATCAGCGATAAAGCCGAAACGAAAATGGTGGGCATAGTGGGGGGAATATCAGCGTTAAAATCTTGGCAAATCAAGCCGTCTCGCTATGCAGGGAGATGTGAGCGGTGCGATTTGTCATGATTGGTCACTAGTTCGGGTTTGGAGCGGTATTTTTTGCGCTTCCCTCCTTGGGATGGCTGTATCGCTATTCATCAACCCGCATGGCCGTGAAGTCCTGCGTCCAAGAGACGAAAAGGTAGTAGGGGAAGCCAGCAAGGCCGGTGTGGCGATCGTGTCAGTCGAAGACGTTCAAAAAATCATAGGGGAAGGGGGATGGGTGATTTTTGATGCGAGACTCCTAAAGGAGTATGATGCGGGTCACCTCCCTAGCGCTCTTTCCTTTCCGTACGCGCAAAGAGATGAGGCATTCAAGGAGTGGGCATCGATTTTGAATTCGGAGCAAAAAGTCCTCGTATATTGTTCGAGCAAACTCTGTGACGACGGGCTCCATCTGGCTGTTTTTCTGAGGAACATGGGGATAAAGCAGGTCGATTTATTTGTCGATGGCTTGGACGGTTGGAAGAAGGAGGGATTGCTTGTGGAATGAAAATATTCTCATCCATTTGAAAGTCTGTGTTTATCAATTTTCTTCAATTCTGTCATTCTGTCTAAAATCCGTTTCTGTAATAAAACCAAGTGAATCATTTGAAGAATAAAACCAAATTGCTTTTGGCGCTCGAGTGGGCTGGGGCGGCCCTTCTTTGCTTGGTTTTTTTGGCTGCATCGATTCACAAAGTGGCCGATCCGGATGCTTTTTCAAAAGTCATTTTAGGCTATCAAGTGGTGCCTGCTGCATTCGTTGGTTGGGTCGCCCTCTTTATGCCATGGGTGGAGATAAGTATGGGATTGGCTATTCTGATTCCGAAGGCAAGAAATGCCGCGCTGCTTATGGCGGCAGGCTTGCTGATCCTGTTCGCGTCGCTGACTGGTTGGAATTTGCTTCATGGGGTCGAAGTTCCCTGCGGGTGTTTCTCTAATGCGGGAGGGGCTGCAACGTGGTGGAGTGTGGCCAGGAATGTGATGCTGGCTTCAGTCGGTATGCTTGCGATCTATGGGCGTGCGCGGCGAATGGCGCAAAAATCAATCCTCTAAAAGAGACAGGATTTCAGGATTGAGGGGATTCAGAGGATTGAGATCCC
>RFZT01000284.1 GCA_009920585.1 bacterium | reverse complement strand
CTATCCCAGACGGAAGAGATAATCCCGCCATCCATCATTCCGTAGCCGTTAAAATGATCGGAGACATTGATGTTGAGGCTATCAACAAGCCCCATGAGTTCTTTATTTGAAGCCAATCTTCGGAAGTAATCGCGCGCCGCCACGGCGCCTTTGCCTTCTAGGCCGGCGAGTGTCGGGCAGGCATCGCAAGGCGAGGCACCGGAAGGAGAGACGAGAACGGACCTCGCGGGCGCCGCTTCATAAACACGGCGAACCGCCTTGGCTCCCTTGATAAAGATTTCGGAGATCAGAAAATCGATATCTCCATCCTCCAACATGCTTCGCATATTTGCCTCGTGGAAGAGTTGGTAGGATTCCACCCGTCCTTTGAAGTGCTTAGCGATACGAGTCACGAACGCGCTGTATTCGTCCGTCTTTGGCTTCCATGGGCCCGCCTTTCCGCTCACGGAAGCCCAAGCCGGACAATGCCAAAAGACGAGCTCTGTCTTCACTCCTTGAGCGGCACAGGCATCCACAGCATCATCGATGGCCTTTAAATAATCCGACATGTGATTTTTGTAGTCGGTATTTTTGATGTCTGGCTCGGCTTGGGCCCACGAGACCCAGAACTGCGCGTAGCTACTGTCCTTAGCGATGACTGGCCGAGTCGCATCGTAGGCGTCATTCCCGGTGATAGCAAAGGGCTGCCAGCGTACGCCCACTTGTATGTGGTCGGTCGTCCAATCATATTTATGAAACATTTTCTTTTTGCTCTTGGGAATCGATACGGCCGGATAGCCCGTCGGAGGCACCTCGGTCGGTGCACAGCTAGTCAAAAAGGCAACGGCCACCCAGAGGCAACTGTTCCTCCAAAAGGGTGAAGTGAGATCGGTGTGGTTTTGCTTTCGCATTTTTATTTCTGGGGTTTCTGACGAAGGATTTATTGAATGGGAATCATTTTCAAATTGCGGGCCGATTCATGGAGATCAACCCCCTTTGGTGGCGTGATCAGCACGGTCTTGTGGTCTTTTGGCGCGTCTTTAAAGGCAAATCCAAGAAGATTCTCGTAGCCGATCTGAGGATCAAATTGTTTGTAGGAAACACGATTTTCATAGAGGGCGTGCAACTTGTGGTCTGCCGGAAAAACATTTTTGAAAGGCTCCGTGGGAGCGAGCGCATAGATGTCAGCCGTGATGAGTTGCCTTCCCGTCTTTCGATCCTTCAATAGAAAGACAGGCACAGTCCCTTTTGCTGGAAAAGCTGCGAATGCGCCCCAGCGTTTCCCTTCACCGGTTGTATTGATAACGCCTTTTTTGATCCACACGGACTGGACCGCATCGTTCTCAAATTCGATCTGCCTGATGCCCGCGATACCTGATAGCTTCCGAGTCTCTTCGCGAACTTGGTCGAATGTTCCTGTCACGAGATACCATCGCAGCGACACGGAGTCCCCCGGCCGAAGAGTGATCTTGGTAACTTGCTCCGAGACTTCGTAGTCACGCTCCTTGCCCTCGCCAGCCGTTCCCCACAAGATTTTCCGCTCGCCTTCAATGCGACCAGGAATCGACGGGCCTTTGGGTTTTTCAAAATAGCCGACCTCGTGCGGACCAAAAATCTTAGCTAAAGCCGGAGAGTCACCCTTTCCAATATCGCGCACCCACGCCACCCAGCCTCCGCTGGAAGGTAGAAGTCGGTTGGGATTCTCGTGCCATCCCCAAGCTCCTTTCTGTTCCTCCCAAGTTCCATCATCTTTGGAGACGATCGTGCGAGGGAGGCTGGATTTGCGGACACCGCCCCAAGGCGTACTGAGGTAGTCCACATCGATATCACCAAAATTATGGAGCACTTGGTTGGCTTCAATGACTCCACTGCCCGCATCCCTGTAGGCCGTGTAGATGAGGAGATTCGATTTCCAGACACAGGGCGAGCGGGCCTGCTGCATCCAGTTCACGAGCTCGAGCGTTTTCGTATCTGGATTCCAGCGCTGACGCAGACATGGGGAGTAAAATGGGGCTGGAGCGCGACCGCCATCCACCCCCTCGCCCTCCACGTAGATGCCCGACTGATGCGCGAAGTACAACATGGGATAGACATCGGCCCAGTTCATCGGGTTGTTCAGTTGGTATTCTTGAATCGGGCCGGCCAAGGCTTCGCTGGTCGCCACGGTTTGCCAGACCTCATCATTCCATGGGGATGCCTGTCGCTGGGGCGGCACGGATTCGCCATACGGACCACGGAGCGAGTAAATTTGCCCCCCCTTGCCCACACCGAGGCGCCAGTTCCCGCTCTCAATACTGGCAAGAAAGACCTGCTTCTCATCCACTCCCGGATTCCACTCCGAGCCTGATGGTTTGTAGACGAAGGTACACGTCGTTTCTTCCCATGATGGCGGAAGCCCCGAATCTGGGAACAAATCCAAAACCGAGCTTTCCCTGTATTCAGGGCGCCCTTTTTTGTCGGCAGACGATTTTTTGCAGGCCGAAAGAGCAAGCGCTGCCAACATGACCACCAGCACGCTCCCTGCGCGGCGATGCAGACACCCACGAACCAACGGAAACAATTGATGAGATGAGGCTAAGAGACTTTTATATTCCATTCAGGCCAATTCCCTTATTTCCCAGATTTCTGTTTAGCTGGGTTTGATTCCCCCAGCTCACCCGATTTCTTCGCAGCTTCCTCAGCGCGTTTTTTGATCATATCGCTCAACTCCGCATCCCCGCCCCGTTCAATCATGATGGGATAAAGTTCATCCCACCATTTCTCGTAGGCAACGGACATGGCTTTGAGACGTTCCGGATTTTGCTCCGCGATGTCGTTCTGACACGCGATATCGTTTTTCAAATCATAAAGCGCCCAGCGGCCAGACGGGGTGATGCCCCAATGGAATTGCGCATTTTCTTTTGTGTAGATCGCCGTTTTTTCGCCCTTCTCGACATTACGCAACGTATCGCACTCGCCTAAAATCTCGGCGGAACAGGTCGGGGCATCGCAGGCGCGATTCCGGACCAAAATAAAATGATCCTGCAACACCGAGGCTTTGGCGTATTTATGAGCCGCTGCCATCCCGCTGGCCCAGCGTCCAGTATGGATAAAAACCATGCGGTCATCATGCCAAGCGATGGGCTCCTTCGCTTCCAAAAGCGGAACAAGACTGAACCCTTGAAGTTGCGGTTGAAGAGGCTGGGGAATTTCGGTGCCGG
>RFZT01000283.1 GCA_009920585.1 bacterium | reverse complement strand
GCCGGGTATTGCCTCATGGTACAAAGTACTGCTTAAAGATCCGTCACAGCACCTTGGGACGCGGTGGAAACGAGTTTCGCATACTTGGCGAGCACGCCGCGATTGTAACGGATTTTTGGCTTTTTCCACTTCGAAAGTCGGGCGGCAATTTCCTTGGCAGGTACATCCAGCGTGATCTTGTGATTCACACCATCGATGGTGATCCCATCGCCGTTCTTCACGATGGCCAATGCACCGCCGTCAAAGGCTTCGGGAGTAATGTGGCCGACCACAAATCCATGAGTCCCTCCCGAGAATCGTCCATCAGTGATCAGCGCCACATCCTTGCCCAACCCACAACCCATCACGGCGCTTGTGGGCGAAAGCATCTCGCGCATCCCCGGACCGCCTCTTGGCCCCTCGTAGCGGATCACAATCACGTCCCCCTTCTTGATTTTTCCGGCAAGAATGGCCTCGAGCGCCTTTTCTTCAGATTCATAAACGCGAGCCTTGCCTTCAAACTTCTCGCCTTCTTTGCCACTGATCTTCGCGACAGCTCCATCGGGAGCGAGGTTGCCTTTGAGAATAACAAGGTGGCTGTCTTTTTTGATCGGATTGCTGATCGGACGAATGATTTCCTGGTCTTTTGGGTAGGCCTTGAAGGGAGCGAGGTTTTGCTTGAGCGTTTTCCCCGTGACCGTAAGGCAATCGCCGTGCAGCAAGCCTTCGGCCAGTAACATTTTCATCATCGGGACGATTCCGCCGATCGCTACCAACTCGGACATCAAAAAACGACCACTCGGCTTGAGATCAGCTAAAACAGGCACTCGGCGACCAATGCGAGTGAAGTCTTCTAAAGTCAGTTTGATATTCGCTGTGTGGGCGATGGCCAAGAGGTGCAGAACGGCATTCGTCGAACCACCCAAAGCAATCGTGACCGTAATCGCATTCTCGAGCGCTTCCTTGGAAATGATATCCGAGGGGCGGATACCGCGCTTCAGCATATTAAGAACAGCCGCTCCCGCCTCACGACAGTCGGTGACCTTCTGGGGTGATACCGCGTTTTGTGCCGAGCTATTCGGCAAGCTGAATCCCATCGCTTCAATCGCGGATGCCATGGTATTCGCCGTATACATTCCACCGCAGGATCCGGGCCCAGGAATCGCGCGGGACTCGACATCATGGAGATCCTTCATGGAAATTTTATTCGCGGCACATTGTCCCACAGCTTCAAAAACAGACACCACGTCCAACTGACGCTTGGCGAAGCAACCCGGAAGAATCGTCCCCCCATAAACAAACGTAGCCGCCCGATTCATCCGAACGATGGCCATGATGCAAGCCGGCATATTTTTATCGCACCCGCCGATAGCCACAAACCCATCGAAACCCTGACAACCAACGACCGTCTCGATGGAGTCCGCAATCACCTCGCGGGAAACGAGCGAATATTTCATCCCCTCGGTTCCCATCGAAATGCCATCAGAGATCGTGATGGTATTGAAGATCGTCGCCTTTCCACCCGCCGCATCGATACCCAGAGCGGCCTCGCGGGCGAGTTGGTCGATGTGCATATTGCAAGGCGTCACCATGCTCCACGTCGAAGCCACACCGATCTGCGACTTCGAGAAATCGCTCTCCTTATAGCCCACGGGATAAAGCATAGCTCGGCTCGGCGCGCGACTCAGCCCATCAAGCAAGGCGGATGAAAATGGACGCATCTGAGAGTTGGATTTGGTTGGCATAATGGAAAGTTGGAGTGAAATGGAAATGGGTAAAACCTACCCCCATTATTCCGACTCCCATCTGGGATGAAAAGGCATTTCCCGAGACAAAAATCCCCTACTCCTCCTGCGAGAAAACCAAACCATTCTCGCCCGTGCCGATCACTTCCAACTCCCGGTAACCCTGTAAAACGCGAAGCCCAGCCCGCCACTTGAGAGGAACTTTGCAGGCTGCCCCGAGAAGAGAACCCACCACGGCGCCCCGATGGCAATTATCTCCGCCCAAATTCGCATTTGCGATGATCCCGCCAGAAAAATCCTGTGCATATTTCCAAACCAGATAAAGCGCCGCTGGGAAAGCATCTTTGATGTAGCATGCCGGGCTCAAGATTTCTCCGATCACAGCCTCATCGGTCTTCTTGCTCCAGGCCTCGACCTTCCGCATCGAAATGTAATCCGACGCCTCCCCAAAAAGTGCCTCCTCCACACTCAACGCACCGATCTCGATTGCCACATGGAGGCGAACCAAGGTGTCCGCCGCACGAAGAACATCGCTATTTTTGTGAGTGAGCGCGACGTGCTCCTGCACCACCGCACGCAAGTCGGGATGCCCCGCCCCAAGTGCCGTGATCAATGCCGGCACGGACGCCAATCCGCCAATGTGAACATCATCCACGCCGCATGACTGCCATTTTTTCCCACGCGCATAATTCGTAAAAAAAGCCCGATGACATTCCTCAACGTACGTGTCCTTATGCCTCCCAGGTGACAGCATAAAATCGCAGTACTTTTCGATCCAGGCGCCCGCATCATAGCACCCCGCCTCGCGCACCTGCTCAAACAAGGCCACCGCCAACTGAAAATTCAGAGTATTTTCCCCAGCATGAAGGAACTGGTGATAGTGCACCCCCTTGCGTCCCCAATACACCGCCTGCTCATGAAGAATATTTCCCTTCTCATTGAGTGGCTGGTATTCCGAGCGCCACAAAATGCTATCGGGATGCGGCGACTTGGGAGCTACGTAATACTTCAAGCGCCCGTAATCACGACCCAGCGCCACTCGGTCATAATACCAATGCACCGGCATGGATAGGGCATCCGCAGCCAAAGCCCCAACCAAAGCCCAATCACATTTGCGATTTATCATCGTACTCAGGATACGGACCGCACTGCGCCCAGCGATGCATCAACTTATACCCATCATCGAAAAATAATCCCAAAATTTTGCATTTCCTAATTGACCCTAACGCACAACTTCGTCTATGTTCTTTGCTCCTTCAGCAGCCATAGCTCAATTGGATAGAGCATCTGACTACGGATCAGAAGGTTTGTGGTTCGACTCCACATGGCTGCACTTCCCCTTAAAAATTAGCTCTGCGGGCTTTTTTTTGCCTTTTTTTTGAGTATAAAAACCCTGTTTGTGACAGATCAGTGACAAATAAAAACTTGGCGTCTTTCTTCGCTGCGCTTCGAATC
>RFZT01000282.1 GCA_009920585.1 bacterium | reverse complement strand
TACGAGGCGCCGACGAAACGGGACGTCCACATGAATCCCGAGGAAGCGATTGAGGCCTTTATGGAATTGGGAGCAAAGACTTTTGTTCCGATGCACTTTGGTACATTCCGATTGAGTTACGAACCCCTCCACGAACCCCCAGAGCGACTCATCAGAAATGGTGCCCAACGCCAAATCCTGGAGCAAATCTGTATCTTGAACGAAGGCGAGCCTCGTATTTTTTAAAGAGCCTTACTCCCTAACAGAGTCCACTGGCAGCATCGCCTCTTCAGGGAGATTCAAATCCGGTTTTCCACTCACTTTTCTCCCGACTTCGGGATCAAACTTTGGCTGAACGTCAGGCGTATTCGGCGCGGTAAAAGGTCTAGGCGCAAATCGTAAGTGGATCTGAGAATTCCGCAAAAAAACCTTACGGCCGGTCTCCATATCCGAGCGCTTGAGAGAAATAACGATCGAGTTGTCACCAGGTGTGAGGAATCTGGCAGGTACGAAGAGGGTCCCCTTACGCCATCCCGCCAAAATGAGCTTCCCATTCCAATCGGTGACCAGTGCGGGGTCATTCAATTCAAATGCTGGGAAATTCATGTTACCGATCGTTTTTTTGTTCACCTCAACTAGAAGTTGCGCTTCGGGATCCAGCTCCCTCGACAGATCCATCCAGTGGGGCAACAAACTCGATGGCGTCCTCCAACTGCTCCATCGGTGCGGAAAGCTCGGCTTCGACGATCGTTCCCCTCTGTAAATCACCAGTTAAGGGCGTCAATCGAATGCCATTGACCTCTCGATCTTCATACACTTGCAAGCCTTCATCCATCAAGGCGGGGGAGTTTCTTGACCCGATAACAGCTGTCGCATTTTCGCGGCAGGGACGCACGGCCACACTCATAAGCGAATCGAATTTCCCTTTGTAAAGAACCACAAGCGTCCCCCCCTCTTTTGTGAGAGACTGAGGAAGCAGTACCGTGCGGGAGTTCAATCCAACGGGTTTATCCTTTTCCCCGAGTCCATACGAAATCGTGGAATCATGTTTTCGATCTTGGGAACGCCACTCCAGAACAGGTCCACCATCACCGGCATCGTCAAAAACAAGCGTCACCGCATACATATCCACCGCCGATTGACGCCAAAGCGGGGGGATTTCGACTTCGACAGACGACGCCTCGGGTTCGATACGCACTGGGGATTCCATCCAAGCTGGCATCGGACTCATCTGCACAGCAGGCTTCAGGGCCAAAAGAAACGGATCAAAAGTTCCACCGCCCGGCACGGAGGTGTCTAAAGCGCGAACGAAATCACAACCTAAGCTGAGAGCTACCAATAAAAGGAGTTTGAAATTCATTGTCCGCATATGCACGAGAGGAGGGACTATCAACACAAAGACCCATCCATGACAAACTCTCAATTCACAATGCGAACGGGTGTGCCCGGCGGCGCATTCTCAAAGAAGCGTTGAGCTGCCGCTCGTGGCATACGAATGCAACCATGTGAAGCTGGGTAACCCGGCAAATAACCGGCATGCATTCCCACGCCGCCATGAACACGCATAAAGAAGGGCATCGGCGCGCCACGGAATTTCGCCCCCGCAGGGCACTTGTCTTTAGTCACATCGATATTAGCCACGACCACTTCTCCATCGGCATTGATGTAATCGCCATAGAGACTCGAAACATGGTTACTGTTTTTATCGATGATTTGGAAGGAACCCGAGGGCGTTTTAAAGCCTTCCCGGCCGGTTGAAACCGATGATCGACCAACTTCATTTCCATTCTTGAGAAATGTGGCCCGCTGCTGGCCAAGATCAATGACGATCGAGGGCTTGCCCAGCACCCCATCTCCGCTCCAAGACCATTCGACCTTTGGGCGAGACTTCGGCGCCTCTTTCGCTGCCTTGGTAGCATCGTAAACGATCTCGTGGTTCTCCCCGAGATAAGCGGTCGAATAAACCCCGAACCGCGATGATTCGACTTTCGGAGAAGAGGCACAGGAAGTCAAAAATGCGACACCAAGCGGCAAAAGCCACCGTCCACCGCGTGCCACACTGCGCCTCATCATGACCAAGCTCATCGAGACAACATACGCGCTTAGGCGTGAAATTCCTGAATACTTTTCACTTTGTATCCGGATTTCAGCATCGCCCTCATCGCACCCACGCTGGCGCGGGCGCCACGAAGTGTCGTCATGGTTGACACGCGGGCGGCCACGGCTGCACTACGAATCGCGACCTCGTCCTCCCTCGGCGCACGGCCACTCGGAGTATTAACGATAAAATGCACGCTGCCATTTTTAATAGCATCCACGACATTCGGCCTGCCTTCGCGGATCTTGAGAAGAATGGGAACGTTGAGTCCGCCATCGGCAAAGTATTTGGCCGTTCCTGAAGAAGCGTGGACTTCGAAGCCCAAGGCAACGAGGTCACGCGCCACTTCGAGAGCTGCCGCTTTGTCGGAATCCTTCACACTGATGAAAACATTCCCCTTCAGCGGCAATGCCGGTTGCGCAGACATCTGGCTCTTCGCGTAGGCGATGCCAGGATCGCTATCAATCCCCATCACCTCGCCGGTCGAACGCATTTCGGGTCCGAGAATGATGTCAAGGCCAGGGAACTTGATGAATGGGAAGACGGCTTCCTTCACGGAAAAGTAATCCGGAATAATTTCCTCGGTGAATCCGAGTTCTATCAGGGTTTTCCCAGCCATCACCTTGGCGGCGAGCTTGGCCAACGGTACGCCTGTGGCTTTGCTTACAAAGGGCACCGTACGCGAAGCCCGAGGATTGACCTCAAGGATGTAAACGAGTTCGTCTTTGACGGCAAACTGGACGTTCATGAGTCCACGCACCTCTAATTCGAGAGCCATGGCTTTCGTGGCTTTTTTGATCGTTTCCAGCACTTCAGGAGAGAGCGAGAAACTCGGAATCATGCAGGCGCTATCGCCTGAGTGAATGCCAGCCTGCTCGATGTGCTCCATCACCCCGCCGATCACACACGTCTCGCCGTCAGAGATGCAATCGACGTCCACTTCAGTGGCGTCTTCGAGGAAACGGTCGACCAGCACTGGGCGCTGAGGACTGGCTTCGACGGCTGTTCGAATATAGCGACGGAGGTCCGCCTCATCGTGAACGATCTCCATCGCGCGCCCCCCAAGAACAAAGGACGGGCGCACCAAAACAGGATACCCGATCCGCGCTGCCACATCGACAGCCTCTT
>RFZT01000281.1 GCA_009920585.1 bacterium | reverse complement strand
CGAGCGTGTCGAGCAGGTAGAGGTAGATTGTCCTTGAATTGGCCGTAGCGGACGGGGAGCCCCCCTCTCCCTCGAAGAAGGCCGCGCCTGCTTCAGGATCCTTGGCATGTAGGCTGGGAAAGAATTTATATGTTTTTTTACAATCTAATTTTAGGTTAGAAAGCTTCCGTGACCTCGCATCAACTTCAACCTATTCCCCGCCTTCCCGACTTCGCGCAGAACGCAAACAAGGATGTCTTCGGGCCGTTGCTCTCCACGTCACGGTCCGTCCCTCGAGCAACAAAGCCGTGGCAAGCCTCCTGGTGTCAGGCCCAATTGGGAATGAACCCCCTCATCCATGCCGCCATGCTGCTGGTGCTGCTGGTGCAACTTCACGCCGCCGACGTGACGAACATGCGCTGCGAATACCGCGAGAACCCGATGGGCATTGACGTGGAAAAACCGAGGCTTTCTTGGATTATTGAGGAGAAAAGTCAGAGGCCAGAAGTCAGAGGCCAGAAGCAGACGGCGTATCAGGTGCTGGTGGCGAGTTCGGAAGAGTTGCTTGCGAAGGATCAGGGCGATCTCTGGGACAGCGGCAAGGTGGCTTCGGACCAGAGCATTCAGGTGGAGTATGCCGGCAAGGGGATGGCGTCGCGGATGACATGTCACTGGAAAGTGAGGGTATGGGTTGAAAAGGCTGAACCCGGAAACCTGAAACCTGAAAAGGCCAGCGATTGGAGCCAACCGGCAACCTGGACGATGGGCTTACTACAGCCCGACGATTGGCAGGCGCGCTGGATAGGTGTCAAGGAAAGCGCTTCGGCAAGTGCGGCGGAAGTCGGGCCGTTGCGGATTCTCAGCGCTTCCTACCAGGCGCTCGGTGGCACGCCGGCCCGCGACGTGACGGAACTGGTGTCCCGCAAGGTGAGCGGCAACAGCCTTGTTCTGGCAGTGGACAACGATGCCCTTGGCGGGGATTGCGCCGGCGGCACCAAGAAGCAGTTGGTGGTGGAGTATGAACTGGCTGGCAAGCGCCAGCGCCAGCAGATTCAGGAAAACGACACGCTCAACATCAACGCTGCGGTAGCGGGGGTGTCGCCGGGGGTGTGGTCCCGCCCGAGGTATTTGCGCAAATCGTTCGACGTTGATCGGCGCGTTCACCGCGCCACAGTGTATGCGAGCGCGCTTGGCCTTTACCAACTGAGCCTGAATGGGCAGCGTGTGGGCGATCATCTGCTTGCTCCTGAATGGACCAATTACGGTAAGCGTGTGCAGTATCAGACTTACGACGTGACGGCACTGGTGCGCAGCGGCACCAATGCAATGGCGGCGATCTTGGGCAACGGTTGGTATTGCGGAGGCTGGCAGCGCTGGAAGAAACAGCTCGCGGCCATCTACGGGACCGAGCCGTTCCTGCTGGCGCAATTGGAGATTGAATTCACCGACGGCAGCCGGCAGACGGTCGTCTCGGATGGTAGTTGGCGCGGCACCACCAATGGGCCGTTGGAATTTGCCGGGATTTACGAGGGCGTTACCTACGATGCTCAGAAAGAAATGCCGGGTTGGGACGGTCCGCGGTTCGACGATTCAAGATGGGGGCCAGCGCAAGCGCAAGGCACTGATCTGAAAGTCGGGAAATTGGTCTGGCAGCGCAGTGAGCCGATCCGGGCAACGCAGGAACTCAAGCCCGTGGCGGTCACTGAACCGACGCCTGGCGTCTACGTCTTCGCCTTCGACCAGAATATAGCGGGCTACTGCCGTTTCAAGTTCCGCGGAAAGGCCGGCGATACCATTGAGTTGCAATATGGCGAGATGCGCAATCCGGACGGGACGGTCTTTCTCGGAAATCTCTGCGTCATGAGTCAACACCGGATACAGTTGGATCGCTATACATTCCGTAGCGATGGACTGGAAACCTTCCAACCCCTGTTCACCTATCACGGATTCCAATACGTGGAAGTCCGGGGGCTGAAAGAGAAGCCGGACTTGGACAGCCTGATAGGAGTGGTGTTTCACAGCGACTGCCCGGAGGTCGGCCAGTTCACCTGCTCCGAACCGCTGCTGAACCGCCTGGCGCAGAACATCCTCTGGTCGCAGCGCGCCAATTTCATGGGCGTGCCGACCGATTGCCCGCAACGCAACGAGCGCTGCGGCTACACCGGCGACGCCCAGTTCTTCATGCCGACGGCCGTCTACAACATGGACGTGGCAGCTTTCTTCAACAAGTGCCTAGTGGACCTCTGTCAGGACTCCTTCAACGAAAAGACTGGAGCATTTTCTGACCATATGCCCGATATTCATTCCACTGGCTATGGAAATGTCGGCTGGGGTGACGCGGGCATCATATGTCCTTATATCTTTTATCGAACCTATGGAGATACGCGGCTAATTCGCGATCACTACGAAGCGATGCGCCGGCACATGGAGTTCTGGATTGCACGCGGCGGCGCTGAGCTTGCGGACAAAGGCGGGGTTAGAAATTCAGTCGGACCGCGTGACTGGCTCAACCTCTCAAACGCGACAAAATCGGAGGTCATCGCCACGGCCTATTTTGCCTATTTGGCCGACCTAATGACGGAGATGGCCAGTGTGGTCGGTCGCACGGAAGACGTTGAACGCTACCGGCGAATTGCCGCGGAAACCCGCACCGCATTTGGCGCGTCTTTTATCAACGAGGATGGCAGCATCCTGGAGAGCGGCCAGACAGGATATGCGCTGGCCTTCACGATGGGACTCGTTCCCGAGTCGTTGAAGGCGAAGGTGGCAGAGAAATTTGCCGGTGAAATCAAAAAGTGTGGAGATCATCTGGCTACGGGCTTCATCGGCACGCCGCGGTTGCTGCCGGGGTTGCATCTGGCGGGACGGGACGAGGATGCCTATAAATTGCTTCTGACCAAGACCGCTCCTTCATGGCTCTATCCGGTATCAATCGGCGCCACGACGGTCTGGGAGCATTGGGTTAGCTGGGACGGCAAGACTCCCCAAGGAGGGATGAATTCGCTCAACCACTACGCGCTCGGCGCGGTGGGAGAATATTTGTTCGGCATGGTTGGCGGCATCCAGTCGAATGCGCCGGGGTATAAGCGGATTCGGATTCAACCCGTCATTCGCGAGGGCTTGACCTGGGCCAAAACCAGCTACGATTCCATCTGCGGTAAGATCTCGACGGATTGGAAATTGGACGGCAGCAAACTGACGCTGGACGTCACCATTCCCGCCAACACCACCGCCACCGTGTTTGTCCCGGCGAAGGAT